>NZ_JBEXUE010000370.1:0-10153 GCF_040614275.1 Streptosporangium sp. NPDC006013 | reverse complement strand
GGCTCGTAGGCCCCCACGTGGTGGCTGCCTCGCACCATGTTGACGCAGTGCCGCTCGATGTCGAGCGGTGAGAAGACCCGCCTGCCGAGGACGGCTGGAGTCCGCCCTGTGGTGGGCGGCCACCGGCCGGCGCCATCTGACCCTGAACGCGCTGGAGCGTTCGTTCCTCGACGCGGGTACGGATCTCACCCGGCGGCGCGGCCGCGTCCGCCGGCTGGTGACCGCCGGTCTCGCGCTGCTGCTCGCGATCGCCCTGAGCGCGGTGGCCGTGGCCGTACGGCAGGGCGTGACCCTCGCCGCCAATCTCGACCAGGCGACCGCACGCTCGGTCTCCGCGCGTGCGGAGGCCCTGCGATCCACCGATCCGCGGGCCGCGATGCTGCTGAGCGCCGCCGCTTGGCGGATCTCGCCGGTCGACGAGGCGCGTACCGCGCTCTACGGGTCGCTGGCCCAGTCCCGGCTGGATGTCTTCCCGTCGGAGTACGGCTGGCTCGCCGGTGACGGGCGGACGTTGTACGCGGCGGACGAGGACGGCGTGCGCGTCTGGGACGTCGCCACCCACGAACGGATCCGCGCTTTTTCCGACTCGGCGTCGGGAGACTCGGACACGGCTTCGGTGAGCCGCGACGGGCTGACCCTGCTGCTCGCGGGGGACGACACCGTCAGGCTGGTGGACGCGCGCTCGGGGAAACCGCTCGGCGAACGGTACGAGAACCTCATGCATGCCGAGTTCGGCGACGGCACCCGGGTGTTCTGGGCGAGGACTGACCGGGAACGGACCCAGCTGTGGCGGGTGGGCGACGGCAAACCGCTGCTGGACCGCGGCTCGTTCGACAGCGTGGCGGTAAGCCCAGGAGACCGTTACGCGGCGCTGTTCCACCAGGAGGGGGCGGCCGAGATCTGGGACCTTTCCAGCGCCAGACGGCTTCCCGTTCCCACGCTGCCCAAGGGAGCGGCGATTCACGCCATCAAGTTCTCGCCCGATGGCCGAACTCTGGCGATCGCGCGTCACCACGACGTCCTGCTCTGGGATGTGGCGTCGGGAAAGCCCGCTGACGAGCCGCTGGAGGCGCCGGGTGCCCTCTGGCGGAACGCCTTCGGCGACGACCTGCTCGCCTACACCCCGGACGGCCGTCACCTCGCCGTCGTCGACCCCGGTCACATCACCCTGTGGCGAGTGGCCGACCGGGCCAGGATCGCCGAATACCCGCTGGACAGCGGGGCGGCCGCTCTCGTGAGATTCGACGCGGACGGCAGGACCCTCCGCTACAGCACCTTCGAGCCTCCGTTCTCGATCGTCTCCCTCGACGTCTCCGCCTACCTCCGCCCCCCGACGCTGGGGGTTTCCCAGCAGGCGGACGCCACTCTCAGTCCTGACGGCCGGGTACTTGCCCTCGTCGGCCGCCCCGCCACGACCGTCGAGCTCTGGGACGTGGCACGAGGCCGCCTGCTGGGCGAGCTGAAGGCGGCGGAGGAGCCCGCCGACTACGCTCACGTGATCTTCAGTCCGGACAGCCGGACCCTCGCCGTCAGCCCGCGGCCGGGTCCCGCCCGCACCACCTTGTGGGACGTGGCCACCCTGAGTCGTCTCCCCGACCTCGACGATCCGGGCAAGGTAGCCCAGCTCGCCCGCGCGTTCAGCCCCGACGGCAGGACGCTGGTCGTCTCCTCCGTCGGCGAGGACGGCATCGAGGTCAGCAGATCGTGGGATCTGCGGACGCGGAAGACGGCCGGAGGCCTCCGCCTCCCCCACGGCGGGGCGCTGGCCCTCCTGCCGTATGGCCGGGTGCTCTCCACCGACGGCAAGATGACGGATCAACCGTCGGGAGAGCCGAGCCCTTGGGAGAGTCCCGGCACGATCTCGTTTTCCGCCGCGGCGGTGAGCCCGGACGGGCGGTTCGTGGCCGTCGGAGTGGAGGAAGGTCGCGTCGCGGTGTCGGACGCCAGGACCGGCAAGCGCCTCAGCCTCGTCCAGCATGGCAAGGATGCGATCAACGCGGTCGCCTTCTCCTCCGACGGGACGCTGCTCGCGTCGGGCATTCCGGGCGAGATCCGCCTCTGGGACCCCGTGACCAGCCGGCCGATCGGACCGCCGCTGGCCGGGCCCACCGACCTCCTCGCCTCCCTGGCATTCGACGCGGACGGCACCCTCAGGGCCGCTGGGTGGCACCGGGACCTGATCTCCTACCCGACCGCGCCTGAGCGGGCCGTCGCGGCCGTGTGCGTGCGGGCGGGCCGGGCGCTGACGGAGGCCGAGTGGCGAGAGCACATCCCGGACCTGCCGTACCGAAAGGTGTGCCACTGACGCCACCGGTACGCCAACGACCCGGGACGTGTGGATCCGGGGTGGGCCTGCGCCGCCCCGCGAGTCTCGGGGAGCGGCCGGTCAACGTGGTCTGCGTGCTGCCCCGCCCGGACTCCGGCGCCGCCGTCAGGAAGGCTTTCACCGCGGGCCTCACCACGGCCGCCGCGTCGGGCGAAGGCAGGACGTTCGGTGAGTTCGCCGAGGAGATCACCCACGACGAGGTCCGGAGCGGTGACCGCACGGTCCTGCGGGCCACCCTCACGCTGACCGACGCCCTCTCCGCGCGGGTTCGCCGCGCAGCTGCTCCAGCGCGGGGAGCTGTGGTCCCTGGCCGACCCCGCCGGTTCTCTCCCGGAAACGCTCGCGCCGGGAGCCTCCTGACCGGTCGCCGGTGGAAAGGCGTGCCGCGGAAAGGGGCGCGTTCACCGCCAGGAGGCGGTCACGCCTCCGGGGTGATCGAGGGGGTGCCGAATGTCCACGGTCGGTCCCCGGTAAATCCCCTCTCTCGCTGTTCGAGGCTCAGGCATCGCAAATGTTAGCCCTATCATTTTTTTTCCAACTTTTTTCGGCCGCAGGCGTTAAGCGGAGTGGCAAAGCACCAGGCCAGAGGGTTTCTGACAGCCCTGGAGATTGGGTCTTGACAGCGATTCTGTTATCGCAAACACTCAGGAAACCTCGGCGAAACAAAGCTCGGGGTTCCTCGTTCCAGGCGGCGAGTTCCCGCGATCGGAATTGTTAGCGTTAACACAAGTAGTTGCCGGACATTGGCAAGCGCCATTCACCCCCCAGGAGCAGTGTCATGAGAAGACGATGGACAACGGCCCTCGCCATGATCTTCGCCTTCACCCTCGTCCTCGCCTCGGCCGGACCCGCACCCGCCGCGAGCCCGATCACGACGTCCATCTACACCGCCGACCCCGCCGCGCTGGTCGTCGGCGACACCATGTACCTGTACACCGGCCACGACGAAGCGGCCCCGGGCGGCACCAACTTCGTCATGCGTGACTGGCACGTGTTCTCCTCCACCGACGCCACGACCTGGACGGACCAGGGGGCGAGGCTCTCGCTGTCGAACTTCCCCTGGGCCGGTGCCGACGCGTGGGCGGGGGAGGTCGAGCCCCGCGGCGGCAAGTACTACTGGTACGTCCCGGTCAACGGCAACGGCGCGGGCTGGATGGACATCGGCGTCGCGGTCGGCGACAGCCCGCTCGGCCCGTTCACCGACGCCAAGGGCGGGCCGCTGATCAGCGACGGCACCCCGAACTCCTCGCCGCTCAACATCGACCCGACGGTCTTCACCGACGACGACGGCCAGGCGTACATCTACTGGGGCTCCTACTACGGCCTGCGCGCGGCCAAGCTCAAGCCCGACATGATCAATCTGGACGGCCCGGTGATCACCCCGGCGGGGGTGAGCAACTTCTGGGAGGCCCCCTGGATGTTCAAGCGGAACGGCACCTACTATCTCGCCTACGCCGCCAACGACTCCGGCTGCTCCCAGCCCGGCTACGCCTGCATCCGCTACGCCACGGCCGCCGGCCCGCTCGGCCCCTGGACGCATCGCGGTGTCGTGCTCGACCAGGTCAGCTCGACCACCAACCACCCGGCCATCATCGAGTTCAAGGGCCAGTGGTACATGGTCTACCACAACGCCGCGGCGCCGGGCGGGGGCAACTTCCGCCGTTCGGTCACCCTGGACAAGCTCTACTGGAACGCCGACGGCACCATGCAGAAGGTCGTGCAGACCTCCGGCGGAGGGGGAGGCGGCCAGCCGCCCTCCGGTACCAACCACGCCCTCACCGCCACCGCCTCCACCTCGTACGTCTCTCCGTGGGAGACCCTCGGAGCGATCAACGACGGCCACGTCCCGGCGAACTCCGCCGACCGCAGCCACGGCGCGTACGGCAACTGGAACCACCAGGGCACCGAGTGGATCGAGTACCGCTGGCCCACCGCGAAGAGCGTCGGCAAGGTGGCGACCTACTGGTTCGACGACGACCAGGGCATCGACCTGCCCGCCTCCTGCAAGGTGCAGTACTGGAACGGCAGCGCCTATGTCGACGTGCCCGGCCAGTCGGCCTGCGGCGTCGCGGCGAACACCTACAACGTCACCACGTTCACCCCGGTCTCGACCACCCGGCTGAGACTGAGCATCACCTCCAGGACCGGCTACTCGACCGGTGTCCTGGAATGGATGGCTCTCTAGGAGCACGCAGGCCCCCCGCGTCAACCCCCCTCCGAGAGATGTGAAGCGATGCCCGTCCTCTCCCGTGCCCGGCGGTCGCTGACCGCCGCCGCCGTCACCCTGCTTCTCACCGCGACCTCGCTCACGCTCGGCACCTCCGCCTCGGCGGTGCAGAGCATCGGACTGCCCACCTTCAGCGGGCCCGCGATCCCGGCCCCGCCCGTCTCGTACACGCCCGGCAACATGATGCAGAGCATCTACGACGCCGAGAGTCCGGGCACCGACTTCTGGATGGACCGGCTGCTGTCGCGCTCCGGCAACGACCCCGCGGGCACCTGGCTGATGAGCCGGGGCCGCGCGGTCTTCATGAAGAACCACACCCCGTCCGTCATCGGCTTCGGCGGTCAGGTGGCCTACTGGGAGAGCATCTCCAATGAGAACGCCTACTCGGTGGCGATCTCACCCGGCACGTTCACCGAGCAGCCCGCCCAGCGCTGGCAGGCGCCCAGCCACTGGAAGAGCGTGCACACCAGCGGCTCCCTGGTGGTGAACGTCACCAAGTTCATCACCCACAACAACGTCGCCGTCACCAACCTGTCGATCACCAACAACGGTTCCGGGTCCCAGACGCTCACCCTGAAGGCGACCTCGCCGTACGCCAAGACCCCGGCGGGCACCGAGCTCACCGGCATCGTGGACGCCAAGAACAAGCTCACCACGATCTTCCCCAGGCTCTCCGGGGACGGCTTCGCCGTCAGCGGCACCGACCTGACCCGCTCGGTCACCGTCGCCGCCGGGGCGACCGTGACGACCAAGGTGGCGATGGGCTTCGTGACCGACGAGCTCCCGGCCTCGCTCACCGAGTACCAGTCGTACCGCTCGGCCACCCCCGCCGCCGCGTTCGCGACGCACGTGCGGGCCTACAACCAGTGGTGGGCGCAGAACGTCCCCTACATCGACGTGCCCGAGCCCGCCATCAAGAAGAGCGTCTACTACCGCTGGTGGCTGATGCGCTTCAATCACCTGGACGCCGACATCCCCGGCCAGGACTACCAGTGGCCGACCTCGGTCGAGGGGGCACTGGGGTACAACAACGCCATCGCGCTGACCGTGCCGATGTTCGTCGACGAGCTCAAGTACCTGCGCAACCCGATGTACTCCTACGGGCCGTGGGTGTCGGCGGGGGAGGTGTCGAAGAACGGCCGCTACATGGACAACCCGGGTGATCCGGAGAACTGGTCCAACAGCTACACCCAGTACATCTCCGAGGCGGCCTGGCGCAGCTACCAGATCCACGGCGGCCAGCCCGGCATCGCGGCCAACCTCGCCCGCTACGCCGAGCAGGACGTCAAGGGCCAGCTCGCCTTCTACGACCAGGACCACAACAACCTCATCGAGTACGACTGGGGAGCGCTGACCGGCAACGACGCCGACGCCGTCTCCTTCCACTGGCGTGCCGGGCGCCTGGACCGCACCGAGTCGGCCTACGTCTACAGCAACGCCATGGCCTCGGCCTCCGCCTACGACGCGGTCGGCGACACCGCCAAGGCCAACGAGATGCGCACCATCGCCACCAACGTCAAGAACGCGGTCGTCAACGTGCTCTGGAACCCCACGGCGAAGGTGCTGCAGCACCGGCACGTGTCGACCAACGCGCTGGTGCCCTGGAAGGAGATCAACAACTTCTATCCGTACTCGGTGGGCCTGATGCCCAACACCGCGACCTACCGCGAGGCGCTGCGGCTGTTCGACGACGAGACCGAGTATCCGATCTTCCCGTTCTACACCGCCAACCAGAAGGACAAGGCCGCCGCGGCGGCCGCGGGCAACCCGGGTTCCAACAACTTCTCGCAGATCAACTCGACCGTGCAGTTCCGGCTGCTCTCCTCGGCGCTGCGCAACTACCCGACCTCCTACATCACAGCCGACCACTACAAGAAGCTGCTGTACTGGAACGCCTGGGCGCAGTACGTCGGCGGCAACACCGCCTGGCCCGACTCCAACGAGTTCTGGGCCAACTGGAACCCCGGGACGAAGACCATCGACTACCGCTCCTGGATCCACCACACGATCCTGGGCAGCAGCAACTGGACGGTCGTCGAGGACGTGGCGGGGCTGCGCCCGCGCGACGACGGCAAGGTCGAACTGTCGCCGATCGACATCGGCTGGTCGCACTTCACGGTCAACAACCTGCGCTACCGCAACAGCGACCTGACCGTCGTCTGGGACGACCCCGCCGACGGCGTCGTCCGCTACGCCGGTGTCCCGCAGGGCTACTCGGTGTACGTCAACGGTACCCGTGCCCTCACCGTCGACCGCCTCACCCGGCTCGTCTACGACCCGGCCACCGGCGCGGTGACCTTCCCCGGCACCGCCGGCACCGTCGGCTACAACGTCGCGATGCCCGGCATGCAGGCGCCCACCCAGGTGGTGCAGACCGACGCCCGGGTGGTCGACATGTTCGCCAAGGCCGGGGTCAACCTCACCACCGGCGCCGCCCCGGCCAACCTCGCCCAGGGCCGGGCCGCCACGGCCTCCTACACCGCGTCCGGAACCACCACGGCCGCGGCGGTGGACGGCTACACCATCAACGATCCGATCTGGGGTGCCAAGGGCTCGGCCAACGCCCAGGACTGGTACGAGATCAACCTCGGCTCGTCGCAGACCTTCAACGACGTGCGGCTGCACTTCCGCAACGACCGCGCGGCGGGAGGCTACGCCGAACCCGCGATGTACCAGATCCAGTATCACGACGGCAGCACCTGGGTCACCGTCCCCAACCAGGCCAAGAGCCCGGCGGCGCCGGTGTCCAACTACAACCGGGTCCGCTTCCCCGCGATCGGCGCCCAGCGGGTCCGGGTGCTGATGACCCACCGGGCGGGCCTCAGGACGGGCCTCACCGAGGTCAAGATCTACAACTCCGCGGGCAGTCCGCCCGCCGCGACCAACCAGGCCCCGTACGTCCTCGCCAGAAAGGATCCCGCCTACAACCAGCCCGCACAGGTGCGGCTGCTCGGCACCGTCAAGGACGACGCGCTGCCGAACGGCACCCTGAGCACCGCCTGGTCGCTGGTCGGCGGCCCGGGGACGGCCGTCTTCACCGCGCCGACCGCGGCCGTCACGCTGGCCTCGTTCACCGTCGCGGGCACCTACACGGTGCGGCTCACCGCGAGTGACGGCACCTCCTCGGCCACCTCGGACGTGACGGTCACCGTCACCCAGGGCTCCGGCGGCGGGGGCGGCGCGGCCAACGTGGCGGGTTCGGCCACCGCGTCGGCGTCCTACACCTCCCCCTGGGAGTCGGTGAACGCGATCAACGACGGGTTCACCCCGGCGAGTTCCAACGACTCCGCCAACCCGCGCTGGGGAACCTGGCCCGAGACCGGTACCCAGTGGGCCGAGCTGACCTGGAGCGGGCCGCAGCGGCTCAACTCCGCCGAACTGTACTTCTTCGACGACAACGGCGGGGTGCGCGTGCCCGCGTCCTGGAAGCTGCAGTACTGGACCGGGAGCGCCTACGCCGACGTGCCCGGCGCGGGCGCGTACAACAGGGCACTGAACGCCTTCAACAAGGTCGACTTCACTTCGGTGACCACGACCCGGCTACGGGTGTCGCTGACCAGCGGCGCCGGATCCGTCGGCCTCCTGGAGTGGCGGGCCTACGCGGAGGTCCCGCAGTCGATCCGCCCGGTCCACCAGGCGACGCTGGCGGGGCAGGTTCCCACGCTGCCCGCCACGGTCACGAAGGTCTACGCCAACGGCTCCCGGGTGAACTCCCCGGTCACCTGGGCGCAGATCACCCCCGCCCAGGTGGCGAACGGCGGCGCCGACTTCACCGTGGCGGGGATCGTCGAGGGGGTGACCGCGACCGCCTCGGCCACGGTGTGGGTGCGGACGACCGGCGCGGTCAGCATCACCTTCATCGAGCCGGAGGCCGTCTTCACCCCGGTAGGGGTGGCCCCGTCCCTGCCCCCGACGGTCACCGCCACCTTCAACGACGGTTCGAAGGACAACGTCACCACGACGGTGAGCTGGGCGTCGATTCCCGCCTCCCGGTACGCCTCGGCCGGGACCTTCACCGTCACCGGCACCGTGCCGGGCACCTCGCTCACCGCCCAGGCGACCGTCACCGTGGGAGGCACCGTGGGAGGCGCCGCCTCATCCGGCTAGGCACCGGTGTCCCACCTTCCTCCCGGGCTCCGGCCCGGGAGGAAGGCCCCGCAAGCACGCCCACCGTTCGAGACCTGACCCCTTACGGAGGTTCGCGCATGAGACGTTGGTGGATGGCGGCCGTTCCCGCCCTGATACTCGGCTTACTGATGTCTCCGGCCGACGCGGCGGTGGCCGCCCCCGGAGACGGCAACCTGGCGGTCAACGCGACCGCGACCGCCTCCTACACCTCTCCCTGGGAGAGCATCGCGGCGATCAAGGACGACATCGACCCCGCGCAGTCCAACGACACGGTCAACCCCCGCTGGGGCACCTGGCCGCAGACCGGTGCGCAGTGGGCCGAGCTGACCTGGGCGCAGCCGCAGGCACTGCGCTCGGCACAGGTGTACTTCTTTGACGACAACGGCGGGGTGCGCGTGCCCGCGTCGTGGAGGCTGCAGTACTGGAACGGGAGCGCCTACGCCGACGTCACCGGCGCGAGTGGCTACCCGACGGCGGTCAACGCCTACAACAGGGTCACCTTCACCGGCGTCACCACGACCAGGCTGCGCGTGCTGCTGCAGAGCGGCGCGGGCTCGGTCGGCCTGCTGGAGGTGAAGGTCTACACCACCGAGTCACCTGGCGAGGGAGGCGGCGGCACCGGCTGGAGCCCGCCGGCCAACCTCGTCGCCCCGCTCAACCAGGTCTGGCAGCACGTCGAGAGCACCTACAACCCCGGGCCCTCCGCCTTCCGCAACTACGGCTGGGACCAGGTCATGGCCAACGGCGGGAGCATCAACTACTGCGTGCGGTGGGACTCCTCGGCACCGGTCTCGGCCACCCTGCGCGATCAGATCCACGCCTCGCTCGCCCGGCAGTTCAAGAAGTGGATGGACGTGATGGCCGGCCACAACGGCTGGCCGTACGCGAACGTCCCGGTCAAGGTGGTCGGCTGGGCCGTGCGCGACCGCGCCACCCTGCAGTGGAGCGACAACTCCGTGGACGTGTACGTCAACGACATCCGTGAGAACGCCCCCCAGTGCGCCCAGCCCTGCGGCCGGTTCTTCAACCAGAACGGCCAGTATCCCAACTGCCCCGGCGGCCTCGCGCGCCACTACGACATGTCCCTGTGGCTCACCGCGGGTATGAGCGGCGGCGCGGGCGGCGACTGGGGCCAGCGCATCGGTAGCGAGTACTACGTGAACAACCTCAACGCCGACAACATACACATACTGCTCCATGAGATGGGACACAGCTTCGGCCTCGACGACTTCTACGACTGGACGCCCACCGGCGTCGGAGGCTTCCTCATGAAGGCGGGAAGCGCCAGTCAGATCACCGAGTTCGACAAGTGGATGTTCCGCGACTGGTGGCGCCATCTCAAGAGCCGTTACGGCCTGTGAGAGCTCTCCGGCCGGTGCCCCTGCCGGGGCCCGGCCGTCCTCCTCGCCTAGAAGCCCACTGAAGATCTTGGTGTGATGCCCCCGGGGGTCTGTGATGTCCCCGGTGGGGGC
>NZ_JBEXUE010000369.1:0-10173 GCF_040614275.1 Streptosporangium sp. NPDC006013 | reverse complement strand
CGGCTCTCCGGCCCACTCGCCCTGCATGACCAAGAAGTCTGGCGTGATCTCTCCCGGGGCAGAACAAGAACGCGAGATCTTCAGTGGTCTTCTAGCACGCACCGCCTCGGCGAGCACTCGGACAGGGAAGGACACCCACGGGCTCGTGGAACCCCGCGTGCCCGCCCCGACAGCCAGGCCAGCACGCCGGCCAGGAAGCGAAATCAACTCTCAGCCGACCACACGAAGATCGAGGCTAGAAGCGGCGAAGCAGCCGTCGGGACCGCACCCCGGAAGTTTCCCGCATTTAGTCGTTTTTGTCTTTGCGATTTTCGCAGGGCAACGAAATGCCAAGATGATGACATGACGGGTACGGGTCTGCGGTCCGCCGCATTATCGTCGGCGGGGGTCCTTCTTCCAGTCGCCCTTAGCATAGCGGTCAATCAAGTGCTCAACGCAGGCGTGTGGAGCAGGCCGTGGATCGTGGTCACCGTGGTACTGGCCTTCGCCGGGTGGTACGTCACCCGTCTGATCACACGTGTCTCGACTCCGGCCGCCGGGGATCTCACACAGGTCAAGGAGCGGCTGGCGGGGCTGGTGGTTGATTTCTGGAATGCGGAGATAGCAAAACGGTCTCTCGGCGACCCGCCGATTCCCGTCCCCTGGCATCTCACCCAGCGAGCCAAACTCATGGACCACCCGCACCTGATTGCCAAGGGTGAGCCGTCCTTCACCGGCCGATCTGACGACATCGCCGCATTGGCCACCTGTTTCCGCCAACTGCCCCGCCGGCGCCTGGTCATCACCGGCGGCGCCGGAACAGGAAAGACCACCTTGGCTGTTCAACTCCTCGTACAGCTGATCGACACCCGCGAGCCAAGGGAGCCGGTGCCGATGTTGGTGCCGGTCGCAGACTGGGATACAGAGCGCTATCCGCGCTTACACGATTGGATCGCGGAGCGCCTACGGAATGACTATCTGGCTCCGAAAATGCCCGACCAGGGCCGCGATTCCGCCGAAATACTAGCCTCGGGTGGTCATATCCTGGCGATTCTTGATGGCCTGGACGAGCTGCCTGAACTCGCTCGCGCGAAAGTGATCACCCAGCTGGGCAAAACCCTGGCCCCGCGGGATCAAGTGATCATCACCTCCCGCACCAAAGATTATTCCGATGCTGTCATGAACGCACGACGCGCGGTCCGGGCCGCCGCTGTCATCGCCCCCAAGGCACTGACCCCCAAAGTCGTCGGTGACTATCTGGCCACCTGCCTCCCGCCTCAGCCCCCGCAGCCCTGGAGCACGCTGCTGCAAGCTTTGCGGACCGGCGCGGCGCCTGCTCTGGCGGCCATATCCTCGACCGCGTTGGGACTGTGGCTGATCCGAACGGTGTACATCGACCAGGATCGGGACCCGACCCCGCTGTTCACGGTCTACCGCGACGATGTTCCCGCACTACGCGCACACCTGATGGACGAACTCATCGAGGCATTGCTGATCGCCCAGAAGCTGTCGGGGACGACTCGCCGGAAAATCCCGCGAGCCTGGGATGCCGAGCGGATACGCCAGTGGCTGGGCCGACTCGCGACGTACGCCGCGGAGCGCGGGGCACCTGATTTTGCCTGGTGGCAGATAAACCAGCCCCGGCAGGGCGGATTGAGGGTGTCACCTCGATGGGTCGTCTCGCCGGCTGTCGCACTTGTTTATGCACTACCTGTCGCGGCCGCCGCCGCGCTGGCCGGGAGTCCGATACTTGGGCTTGTCGCCGGTTTCAGCTTCGCGTTCGGAAAATCGATCGACGTACCCGAGCCACCGGAGTTGAGGCGGCTACGGATCTGGCGACGCGTCGCCACGGCGCTACGCGAGAACAGTGGCCGCATTGCTCCCGCATTTCTCATGATGGGCCTGCCTTCGGCAGTAGGGGTGACGGCCATTCAGGGGATCGGAGCCGGGATCTTCACAGCCGTGACTTCCACGCTCATCCTCTGGGTTGGCTTCGCGCTGCAGGCGAAGTCCCCGTCAAAGGATTCCGGTCAGGCGCCGGAGGACCGGCTTCCGCAGTTCACCAACGCTCTAACCCCCCTATCCGCATGGAAGATCAACCGGTCTTTGGTAAGACTTCAACTGATGGGAGCACTGGTTTTTGGGGCGGTTTTGGCGATCTCCTCGGACTGGGTGTTCTCATATTTCCCCGGGCCGCGAGACATCTGGAGTGATATTGGACTGGGGTTGATGGTCGGAGGCAGTGCCGGTCTGATACAGCGGTCACAGCATGTCTGGTTGACATCCTGGATCACGTTCATATTCTTGGCCATCTCGGGCGATCTGCCGGTGCGCACGATGAGGTTCTTCGATGAAATGCACCGGCTCGGCCTGCTACGCGCGGTCGGCCCGTTCTATCAGCTCCGGCATGCTGAACTACATGACCATTTCGCATCAGCGGTGGTCGACAGAAATCAGCATGTGTTCGAGAGGTGATCGTGGGGCTGTTTTGCCGGACGGGTAGAGGAGACCGGTTTTTGTCCCTCTGATCTGGCCGATGAGCAGTGGACGCTGATCGAGCCGCTGCTTCCCGCTCCGCACTGGGACGGTTACCTGGACGAGCATCCGCGGCGAGAGGTCGTGGACGCGCTCGGGGGTTGCCGGCAGTGATGGTGCGCCCGGTCGGCCTCGCTGCCCGACCAGAGGTAGCAAGCGCTCATCGGCGATCACCTCCGGCTCCTCGCCGGCCTTCATCATGGCCGCCACCTCGGACACCCGCGTACGCGTCTCCACGAAGATCGGCTGACCGAACGCCCGATGCGGATCGACCACCGGTCGGGCCTGGCGCAGTACCACTCTGGCGACATCAAATCCCAACTGTCCGGATCGATCCTGCTGAGATCACCTCAATGGCTCCACTCCGTTGTCAATGCGCCTCACCCCGAGCCGAGGCATCCTGCCACCGCGCATGCCCTCTCGTGCGCGCACTGAACTTCCGGTTCACACGCGTCACACGATGGAGATCGACCGCACCTGGGTGTTGCCCTTGGTTTCGACGTATACCTGGTAATCGCCGACGGTGTAAGTGCCGGCAGCGTTGTTGTTGATGGTGAACGTGGCCGTCACAGGAGACTCGCTGCCGTCGATGTGGGTCTGCTTCACCGTGATGGTCAACTCGTTCTTGTCGCCCTTCAACTTCTTCACCACCGCCGACGGCTTGGCATCGATGACCGCGTTGGCGACTGTCACGTAGACCGCGTCGGGCGAAGAGAACTCCGCGTTCTTGTGCCCATCACCGAACAGGAAGAAGCCCCGTTGTTCGATGGCTCCGCGCCCGGGGAACGGATCTGGGTTTGAGGCCAAGTACGTCGGATTGACCGTGTACAGGTCCGTCTTGGAATCCGCGAGGACGGCCTGCACCCCGGCGTACGGGGCATCGGTGATCGCGAGGTTGACCGACAGGTAGATGGCATCGGGGTTGTTGGCCGAGATGCGCGAGGAGAAGTACTTGTCCGCACTCTGCCCCGCAGGAACGGCCAGCGGCACAACCGCGTCGTCGACGAGAATGTTGAACTGGAAGTCGCCGTAGCCGCCGGCCACGAACTTCGCCCAAGCCGCGTCCGACATGTGGTCGGGGCGCTCCACCTTGAACTCCAAGCGCATCGGCGACACGTATGTGGTGTTCAGGTACTCGGTGTCGGTCAGGGGCAAGTAGACCCCTCCCGGGGCGTGCCCCAGCGCGAAAGCCGAGGCCGTCGGAGTCGAGTTGCCGCGCCCGTTCCACATCGGGATGTTGAACGAGGTGGCGCCGAGCAGGGCCTGGGTGCCCAACTGGCTCGTGCCGACAGCGGCCGACGCGTCCTTGTAGGTTCCGATCGTGACGTCGAGCAGGTCGAGGTCCGCCCGGTCGGAGTTCAGCCCCGGGATGCTTGCCCACATGAACTTGGCACCGGCGGGCCCGGAGTACCGGGCCATCTCCAGCATGCCATCGGCCATCATCTTGGTCATCTGCACTGCCGAGTCGACCTTCATCCGCTCGTTGGCCGTGTGCCACCAGCGCTCGTTACCCGGGATCACCGCGCCGAAGGCGGTCATCTTATTGCGGAAGTTGCTGGCCAGGGTGCCGCCGGTCGTGCCCTGCGGATAGACCACGTCCCTGAGGGAATATGGATCCGCAAACTTCTCCGGGTTGCGGTTGATCGAGGCTTGGTAGCTCCCGAACTGAAGAGCCGTCAGCGGGTTGTCGTGAGTGACGTACAACCCGGCGCCGACGGGCGAGCCGAGGTTGCCGATGGTGAACCCCTTCGCCTGGAAGGCGGCCGTGACCGCCGTCGTTGCCTGGCTGGAGTCAGTCGCGGTGACGTGCATGCTGCGCACATACATCGGCATGCTGAGGCTTCCGGAGGCGTCCGTGTAAAAGCTCGTCGGGGTCTCCGAATTGATGCCTCCCATGAGGGCAAAGGTCAGGTTCGGGGTGCCGTTGCTCGGGTTGCGCAACAGGCTCGCCGGGATGCCCATGTACTTGCCGATATAGGCTTCGCCTTCGACACCGTCGCGGAAGAACAGGTCGGCGATGCCGTCGGCGGCTTTCTTCAATTGCATGTCGGCGGCCGTGGTTCCCAGTGCGCCGAGTCCCTTGGAGAGGAGGAACATCCCCCACACGACGGCATTCTTGCCGTACTGCGGGGTCGGCATCTCCATCGCCACATCGGTGTTGATCTCCAGCGTGAGCGAGTCGCCGGTGATCATGGTCTGCACCTTGGGGGTGGTGCGGGGAGCAGCCGGGAGCCAACCCTTCGTGGTCGCGGCGGCGGTGATCGCCGCTACGAATCGGTCGCGCTCGGCGGAGCCGGCCCCCGCCACGTCGAGGGTGAAGATTGCCCGGGAGGCGATCTGCGTGGTGCTGCCGTAGGCGATGTCCTTGAGCGTCGGATCGCCTTCACGCAGGGTGACGCCGGCTGTGGCATCCGTCAGCCGGAAGGCCTTGGTGCTGTCTGCGGACAAGCTCATCGACACCGACGGGGTCACCGATCCGGAGTTGCCGACGATGACCGGGAACCGCGAGTCGGAGGTGTAGGCCGCGATCGGGACCTCCTCCCGGTTGAGGTTCTTGTAGGCCCAGTTGTCGTAGAAGCTCGGGTTCGAGTTGTACGGGATGGACTGGAAGGTGGCGGTGTTCGTCGTCGAGGGCGTGCCGGGACCGCCGTCTTCGTAGATTCCCATGACGATGCGGATGCGTCGGTCGAGGGGCAACCCCGCCTCGAGCAGCGCCTTGGCCGCGAGCAGCGTCGCCAGCGTCGGGCCGCTGTCGTCCTGCACGCCCGCCCCGTAGACCCAGCCGTCCTGGACATAGGGCGAGTGGTACGCACCAGGAGTGCCGAGGTTGCCATCGGCGTTCCGCCAGCGCGCCAGCTGGGCTGGCGAAACGGAAGCCGTCGGCGAGTCGAGATGGCTCAACGCCATGACCATCTCCGGGGCGTCCGGGTCACCGATCTCTGCGTAGACGTACTTGTCGGGCTGGCGTTGGACGACCACCGGGAAACCCAGGTCGGTGGCCAGCTTGACCACCCAGGCGAGCTTGGCGACCTTGCGGTCGTACTCGTTCTGGTTGGCTTCGGTGTTGCTGACCGGGAAGGGGTACGCCGTCGCGGCCGTGCCGCCTCGGGAGATGGAGTCGTAGCTCGACCCGTCCAGCATCGCCCCGATCAGACTGAGCGGGTCGTAGGTGCCGTCCCCCGCCCGCGCGCTGTTGACGCGTCCAGCCAACGCCTCGACTTCCGCGTGGATCGCGTCGCGCTCGGCGTCGGTCACCGACAGATCGTAGGTGACACCCGGCTGGAAGCGCTCCTCGCCGAAGCTGGTCGCGGACGCGTTAGCCACTACACCCGTGGACAGGAGCAATGACATGCCAAGTGTCAGTGCAAGAGGCTTCTTCCGCGCCACCGCGATCTCCCTGAATGGTCAGACCCAAAAAACGTAGGATGATCTTCGTTGTACGCGAGACCCTTTCAGGCTCTTCCCAAGCTTGTCAATGAGGTGATCTCAGCAGGATCGATCCGGACAGTTGGGATTTGATGTCGCCAGAGTGGTACTGCGCCAGGAACCGGGGTGGATCGCGATGCCGGTGAAATAGACGTGGAGCTTTCGGTAGAAGAGGTCTCACCACAAGTCCTCTTCAGCCAGAAAGCCCCGCGTGATCACCTATCACGCCACGCTCGACGTTCCTCGGGAACTGGTTCACCATCTCTCCACGCTGCTGGCGGCCGAACGCCGGCGACTGGGCACCCGCACGGGATCTCGGGCGCTGTCCTGCTTTGCGCAGACGGTAATGGGACTGCGCTGGTTTCGCGAGGGCACCGACCGGGCCGCCCTCGGCCGTGACCACAGGGTTTCCCGCGCGTTCACCAGCCTTCTGAGCCGCTCGACCCGTTTCTCCAGCTCGGCGCCCGTCGCGTCGCATCGGAACAGGATCTCGCCGAAGCCACCGTGCCGGTCCATCGCCGGGATCAGGACAGAGACCCACTCACACCACCGCGCCCCCGTACGGCGGGCGCCTTCATGTATCGACTTCACCCTCGGGCAGCAGTTCCAGGACGAAGGCGAGACTCTGCGGCGGGGTGGCGGCGGCGCCGGTCAGTCCAGGGGGCAAACCCGCAGGCGTGGTGCGTGTACCTGCGTGGAGGAAAAGGACTGAAAGGACGGACAGTGCTCAGAACAGCCAGCCGAGCAGGCCGCCACCGCGCTTCGGGTCCTCGGCCGGAGCCTGGTTCTCGACCGGAGCCGGGTTCTCAGCCGGAGCTGATTTCTGGCTCGGAGCGGGGTTCTCAGCGGGAGCGGAGTCCCGACTCGGAGCCTGGGCCGTCTGCGAGGGAACGGGCTCGGCGGAGGCCTTCGGCCGAGACTGCACGTTCTTGGCGCCGTCGTCCCTGCGCTCCCCGACGGGCTCCGGAGCCGGTTTCACCGGCGGAGTGCTGAGAGTCGGCGTCGGCCGGGGGACCGGACTGCGAGACGCCTGAGTGTAGGAGGTCGTCGGTTCGGGAGTGACGCTCTGCTCGACAGCGGGCCCCGTCGCCTCCTCGGTCTCCTCGGCCGGGAGGTCCGCCGGATACGGCTGCGGTCGCTCGCCCGTCGCGCAGTTGACACCGGGCGGACATGCGGCGTCCGGCGTCGAGCCCACGGTGGAGGACAGCATCCAGCCGCCCGCGAGTCCCGCCACCACGACACCCGCGGCGACCGTCAGGAGCACCTTGCCCCCGCCCCGGGGCTTCTCGTCGTCCGGCTCCCCCGTCCAGCCCGATCCCAGGAAGCCGCGCGTCTGCTCCGTGCCCTGGCCGGCCTCGCGCCAGGAGCGCTCGTCTTCCTCGTCGAAAGCCGCGGTCTCCTGGAGCTCGTCGCCGTGGACGGACCCCTGCGTGTCACTCCGGGCGGACGCCTGCGTGTCACTCTGGGCGGACGCCTGCGTGTCACTCTGGGCGGACATGGGGACATCGCTCTGGACATACACCTGGATGTCGCCGTGGACAGGCACCTGGGCGCCATCTCGGGCCGGCACCTGAGCTGTTCCCGGACCCCATCCATCCGACAACACGTCGCCCCCCGGGTGGCCAGGCTCACGCTGCGACACGGGCCCCACCGGGCCGGTCTGCTCGCGGAGACCCTCTCCGTACGACCGCTGGTTGTCGTCGCTCCCCACAATGCCCCTCTCTGAAACGGATCTTTGCCGGGCATCTTCCTAGCAGATCCGACATCATTTTGTCCGAAAAATTCACCACACAGCGGGAATCGAATGGATTCCCACTCGGGCACGTCAGGCGGCGCCTGGCCGACCGGCTCGGCACTACCCCCGGCCCCGGGCGCCGTACCAATCCGCCACGGACGCCGCTCTCGCCCCGCCGGCCCCTGAAGGGATGAGGGACGCCGTCAGGTCCCTGCGGCACGCGCCGGGGACAACAGCCCGCGGGGCGGCCATCGCCCCGGGAAACGGGACCGTATCCAGAGATCAATCCTCGTTCTACACTCGGTACGGCCAGTCCCCCGGCCTCATTCCATCTGGCAGGACACGAAAAAGCGGAAGGGAACATGAAAGAAAAAGAGGAGCGCGCCGCGCGGGTTTACGAAAGAACCAGCACCCTCGCGACGGGAAACGTGTTGGCGCAGGGTGCGAGCGGGTTCTTCGGCGGCGGAGCGAACCTGGTCGTCGACGTGATCGCGATTCCGTTCTACATCGACCTGTGGAACGACGTACGGAGCATCTACGGCAGGGGCCACATCACCGCGGAGGCCGCCAAGGAATACCTGAAGCCGAACATTCCCTTCCTCGCCCAGGACCTGCTCTGGGACAAGCTCGTCGGTTCCATTCCCATCGTGGGGATTCCGTTCAACATCGCCTTCGCCAAGGCCCTGACGTGGCGCCTCGGCGCATGGTTCGGCATGCTCTCGGCAATCGGCGGGGACAGTACCCCCAACGAGAAGATCACCGCGTCCACGATGGAACTCACGCGCAGAATCTTCCCCTCGCTGGGAGACACCTTCAGCTTCAAGGCCCCCGACAAGGACGTCTTCGTCTCCTTCGTCGCCTCCGTGGACGGCTTGACGCATCAGGAGGCCCAGAATCGGGCCGAGGAGGCACTCCGGGTGCTCCGCGGCGAAAAAGACACCCCGTCGTAACGCCGTTCAGGAGCTGATCCGGCACGTCGATTCCGTGCGTCCGGAACGTCTCCACGATGCGGGAAGGGGTCGGCGGGGAGCTTCGGGTAGCCGGCCTGAGACCGCCGTAGGGCAGGGTCTGGTCTCCAAAGGGCCCAGCAGCAGATGCCAGCTGAGCGACAAGCTGCTCAACCTCGCCGTCGGCGGCATCGACCAGCTCACGCTCGTCATCCGCAGCCAGCTCAAACAGTCGGCCAGGATCGCGCCGGCGGTCGCGTGGCCACGGAATTCCCTGCGGGTCATGAGGTCCACGCCGTCGTCCAGCAGTTCCAGGACGGGGACGAGGCTCTGCTTCTTCTCGCCGCCGAGCCCCTATTCGGCTTGACGACTGAGGGGGAGCAAGCAGACACTGACGGTGTCGTGCTCTCTGGGGTACGGAAGTGGCGCCGGGAACCCCCCGATGGAATCGGGAGCCCGGCGCTTACGCCTTCTCCGGACGCTGCGCTCGCTTCTTCTTGGCAGCCGGAGCCTCGTAGGGGTCCAGACCGTGCGCGGTCAGTCGCCACACACCTGATCGAAACTGGCTGGCCTCGCTGCACATCGCCGAGAGATTGCAGGCGATCAGCCCCTTGCGTTCCTCGATCTTCGACTCGCCCGGCAGCAGGAAAACCGCGACCTTGGCCTTGAGATATGCCTAGTATTCGTGAGGACGCTCGAAGATACGGATGTCACAGGCGATCATCAGCCAACCTCGCTGCCCGACCAGAGGTAGCCAGCGCCTCGTCTCGCGAGCCGAACAGTTCCGCGGGAGTGTGCACCAGGCAACCCAGTCCGGCCAGCAGCTTACGGACACTGCGGCTGACGCTGTTCTCGTCGAGGTAGAACTCAGGCGGCGTGGCCCAGGAGGATGCGGGTGGCGGTTCTGACATCGTCGAGGGTGACTCCGAGCTCATCGGCGATCACCTCCGGCTCCTCGCCGGCCTTCATCATGGCCGCCACCTCGGACACCCTCGTGCGCGTCTCCGCGAAGATCGGCTGACCGAACGCCCGATGCGGATCGACCACCACATTCGACGGCAGACAGCTCCGCAGCCGCAGGTCGGCAGGAAATCCGTCCTCGGCGCGGACCACGTAGTCCAGATAGCCGGTGACGATCTCCCGGATGACGTGCCGGCCCGTCCGGGCCTCGATGAGCCCCGCACCGGCCTCCGTCCGGGAGAAGTCCCACAGCACGTCGATGCTGTCCGTCGCCGGCTCGGAAACGAGTCTGAGGTGGCTTTTCAGCAGCACGGCCGGCACATCGACGTCGAGGACAGCCAGGTCACGGCTGTCGCCTTTCGCATCGGTCCACACGCCCTCGGCGAGGTTGAGCCGCTTCACCTGGCTGCCGACTGGCGCGATATCCGATAGCAATCGACAGGAGCGACGACCCAACTACGATAGGTAGTGCGCGGTCGAGTACGAACCGCGTGGTCACGTCTACAGACGACGATCCGCTTGAGCGCCGCGGCCACCCAGTCCATGTTCTCCGTGCCCGACTCCATGGAGATCCGGGCGCCGGCGGACAGC
>NZ_JBEXUE010000368.1:0-10347 GCF_040614275.1 Streptosporangium sp. NPDC006013 | reverse complement strand
TCCCTGCCGCGGATCATGCTCCCCTTAAGCCGCGCCCGCAGGGGGGTTCGTGGAACCTCGGCCCCGCCCGTCTCGCTGCCCAGGATTCCTCAAACAGTGCGGTCCCGCACTGTGAGAGGTCATGGGAAGGAGGGGTCAGGCGGAGAGTTCCTGTTCCTCGGTCAAGGCGATCAGGATGTGCTCCATGCACGCGTGTCCCGCGTGTTCGGCGGCGGCGGCGTCACCGGCCGCGATGGCGCGGGCGATGGCGTCGTGCGGGATGTAGGTGGTGTTCAGGGTGCTGCTCAGCGAGGTGCCCGCGGCGGTGATGCTGGCGCGCAGCGCCGCTGAGAAGTCCTCGTAAAGCTCGATCAGCACCAGGTTGTGGGTGGCACGGACCACCGCGATGTGGAAGGCCAGGTCGGCCTCGACGAACGCGTTGGGTTCGCCCAGTTCCCAGGCGTTGTCCCGCTCGGTCAGCGCCGCCTCGATCGCGGCGATGTCGGCATCGGTGCGTCTGGTCGCGGCGAGCCTGGCGGCCTCCACCTCCAGCGCACGCCGCACCTCCAGGATCTCAAGCTGTTCGGCGGAGCGTAGCCGCCGCAGCATGGCCCCGGAGAGCTCGCTCGTGGCGCGAACGTACGTCCCGTCACCCTGGCGACACTCCAGCAGGCCGGCGTGTGTGAGCGCCCGCACCGCCTCGCGCACGGTGTTGCGACCGACCCCGAGTTGTTCGGCGAGTACGGTCTCGGTAGGAATCTTCGCGTGCATCTGCCAGGAGTTAGAAGTGATCTGCTCCTTGAGTTGATCGATCACTTGGTCGACGAGGGATGCTCGCTGCGCCGTACGCAGACTCACCGTCCGCCTCCTCCGGAGAAACCAATCATCCTATGAATCAATGACTGGTAGACCCTAGTTATTCCAGAGGTGCGAAAACAAATCTGGAACTCCCTTAGCGAAACCGGTCTTACCGGACCAGAGCCGAGTCGACGGTCACGCCCACCAGCGCGTCGCGCACCCCAGCGGTTTCGAGAGCCCTACGATACGCGCTGGCCTGGTCATCACGCGCACCGACCTGGCCGTACAGGTCTCCGAGGTCACGCCAGACCCGCGCGGTCCCCCGGTCAGGGCCGGAGAGCTCGTACCGGACGCCGTTCAGCAGCCGCTTGGCGGTGTCCAGGGCGGTCGTGACATCGCTCCGGCCGTGGGCCAGCGCGGTCCGGGCAAGAACCAGCTGCGCGGTCGCCCCGATGGCGCCCGCCTGGCCGCCCGGCATGTCGAGGGCGGTTCCGGCCAGATCCGCCGCGCCCTGAGCGTCGCCGGTCGCCAGCCGGACCTGGGCGAGCACGACGATGCTCCTGATGTACTCGTGGATGCGCTCGGGGAACGCCGCGAAGACCTTGCCGGCGCTGGTCGCGAGCTTGTGGGCCTCGTCGAGTGACTCGCCGCCCGTGGAGGCGGCGAGACGTGCCCAGTCCATCGCGATGAGGGCGAGCTGCGATGCCATCCGTGCCGGGCGCCCGGTCGCGATCGCGTCGTCGGCGAGGCGGACGGCCAGTGCCGAGTCCTCTCTGCCGGAGGCCGCGACACTCGCTCGCCAGAGGGCGTGGATCTCCGCGGTGCGGTTGACCGCGGTGGGGACGCCATTGGTCGACAGGACGTGCCGGACGTAGGACATGCCCTGCGAGCCGGGCCCGCGGGGAGTTTCGGTCTCTATCAGGGAGGCGGCCAGTTCGACGGCGATCTCGCCCTGCGACAGGGGGAGCCGGTTGACCTCGCTGAGCGCGTGGGCGGCCAGGTCGCGCGAGCGAGGGGTGTCTCCGGCACGCTGGTAGCAGCGGCTCAGCGCCACCGTCAGCGGCAGGTCGGCCAGGCGCTCGGGGTGGGCGGCCGCCTCACGGCGGAGTCGCTCGAACGCCTCCAACGCAGGACCGACCCTGCCCTGGGCCTCCAGTGCGCGTGCGCGGCCGAGTCGCGCGTGCGCGGCCAGCATCGCGTTCTCCTCGCCGGCGACCTTGACGATCTCCCCGAAACGGTCCGCCGCGACGGACGGGTCGCCGTGGAGAAGCTCCAACTCCGCGTGGCGCAGGCCAAGCTCGGTGTCGATGCGCTGGCGCGGCTCGATCCCGTGCAGCAGGAACTCGGTGGTGCACCCCAGTCGCTCGGCCAGCAGACGGGCGACCACGGGGGTCGGCGTCCGCTTGCCGGACTCGATGAGGGAGACGTAGCTGTCGGAAAGGTCGGGCCCTGCCAGCTGGGCCTGGGACATGCGCCTACTCAGTCGCAGTCCGCGGACGCGGTCACCGATGGTTCCCTGACTCGGCATCTGATCTCTCAGGGCGGGGGATGGTCAATGTTCCCGCCATGATTGCATGAAGCAGTCGAATCGGGTAACCCCGCGTGAAAAATCCTCACCGGGGAGTGTGGGCAGCCACTATGTCATTGCTGTCAATATGGACATAAGGCGCTAATCATCCGAATCATTGCCTCCCGGGAAGAGCATCTGGCAGACCTCCAGGTAGAGGGTCTCCGGGTATGGAATGTAATTGACCCTCGACAGAGCCTGGTCCTGACCGGCCGACTCCAGAACGAACTCGCCGTAGCCCAGCATGCGGCCGAGGATCGAGCGCTGGAAGCTCATGTCGGTCACTTTGCCGAGCGGCATCATGTCGACCTTGCGGGTGATCAAGCCGGTGGTGAGCAGCATGCGCTTGGAGGTGACGACGAAGTAGTCGACCGACCACTCCGCGACCTTCCAGACGAAGCGGATCAACAACAGCAGCCAGGCCCACCAGACGATGACGAGCACGCCACCGCCGCCCTGGTCGCCGAACCACTTGCTCAGCAGTCCGGCGAGGATCAGGCCGCCGAAAACCTCGGCGACCGCGCGAAGCAGCACGGCCGGGTGGCGCCGCACCATGATGACCTGGTGTTCGTGGGGGAGTAGGTAGCGGTTGACCGACGAGGGGGCGGAGTCCCCGTGGGTCACTAGCCTCATGACAGATGTGAGACGAATTGGGCCAGAGAATCGGCCGCCGTGTAAACCGTGTCCATGGCACCCCTTACGGCGTTGGCTGCGTCACCTGGTCGGGTGAACAGGAAAAACGCCACAAAACCGACAGCGCTATACGATAGGACTTTCTTGACCTGCACGTTGGCCTCCCACTACCACTCACCCACTGCACCCGCCATATACATTACCCAGGGCCATGCCGCGGTAAAGCGCATCGGCTCATTCGGTCTCGTGCGCGTCGCGAGGATCCTGCGCGAGGGCCCCGTGGGGCACACCTCCCGGACATCCGCGCCCCTCATGACCCGTCACCCGCGTTCGCTCGCGACCAGTGCGAGGACCTCGAGGTGCTTGCGGGCGATCCGCTCGACCAGCGTCGGATGGGCGTGGCCGACGACCTCCAGCGCTCCGTAGTGAGCCGCCTCTATGCAGCGGGTCACCGTGGTCGCCGGATGGACCTCGGAGAACTCGTCCCTGAGCGCGGCGCTGAAGTCCGCGTAAGGGTCGGGTTCGGTGTCCGGGATGATTCGCTCGCTCATGGTTCTCCCTGGTGTGCGCCCGCGGCCTCGGCGGACCGGGGACACAGAAGAGATGTCTTCGCGACTCTTCGTACCCGCTCGACCGCGTTGTGTAACGATCGGCGAGTAGAAGAACCATCCTTCAAGGGAAAAGGATGGTTCTGAAATCCCGGAACCTTCGGGCCGGCGGCGAAGCCGGGGAGTGCTCAGACGACGCCGTAGAGGCGGTCTCCGGCGTCGCCCAGCCCGGGGACGATGTAGCCGTGCTCGTTCAGGCGCTCGTCCAGGGCCGCGGTCACCAGGCGGATCGGCTTGCCGCTGCCGTTGAAGACCTCGTCCATGTGGGCGATGCCCTCGGGGGCGGCCAGCAGGCAGAGCGCGGTCACGTCGTCGGCGCCCCGGTCGAAGAGGAACTGGATCGCGGCGGCGAGGGTGCCGCCGGTGGCCAGCATCGGGTCCACCACGTAGACCTGACGGCCGGAGAGGTCGTCGGGCAGCCGGGTGGCGTAGGTCTCCGCCTGGAGCGTGGACTCGTTGCGGATCATCCCGAGGAAACCAACCTCGGCCGTGGGCAGCAGCCGGGTCATGCCCTCCAGCATCCCCAGTCCCGCGCGCAGGATCGGGACCACCAGCGGGCAGGGCTGTGCCAGCCGCACGCCCTTGGCGAGAGCCACGGGCGTCTGCACCGACCACTCGGTGACGCGGACGTGCCTGGTCGCCTCGTAGGCCAGCAGGGTCACCAACTCGTCGGCGAGACGCCGGAAAGTGGGGGAGTCCGTACCGGCGTCCCGCAGCACGGTCAGCTTGTGGGCCACCAGGGGATGGTCGACGACCAGGGTTTCCATGGTGGCCAAAGATATCCTGGACACTCGGCAGGCGATAAGCCGGGGGCGGGCGGGCGGCACCTGTTCGACATCACCCGCTCACTCGGATTTGATCACAATTTGGTTGGAGAGGCCCACGTCCGTGTCCCGCTTCTGAAAGCATTGACCTCCGTAGAGAAAGCATTCGGTGGGGATGGCCATGTCAGACGAAGACTCGCTGGACTTTGCCATCGTGATCTACCGTGAGGACGACGGCTGGGAGGCGGAGACGCTCCCCGTGTCCCTCACCTCCGACCTCGACGGCCTCATCCACGCCCTGCGCCAGCAGCCGAGCATGAACGGCACGATTGGCCTGGTCGCCGTTGGGGATGAGTTCTTCGTGGCGCTACGGGTGTTCGGCGAGAGGGTCGAGGTCTTCCTGTCCGACATCGCCGCGTCCTGGGATTTCCCGCTCGCCCGGCAGGCGCTGGAATACCTGGACGTGCCGGTTCCCGACGAGGACGAACTCGACGCGATTCTTCAGGACGAGGAGACGGCGCTCCCCGCGGGGGACCTGTCGATCTTCGCGGACCTGGGGCTCGACGAGATGGAGCTCGGCATCCTTTCTGGCGACATCGACCTCCTGCCGGAGGACGTCCTGTCCAGCATCGCCGCGCGGCTGGGGTTCTCCGAGCCGTTCGAACGCGCCATCGACTCTGTGTTCGGCTGACCTCGGGAGATCGGCCATGCCCTCCAGACCACCCCGTAACAGTGTTTTCTCCGCGGCCTTCGTCCGTACGCCGGACGGTTGGAAAGGCGCGGAGGTCGACCTCAGTGAGGCCGAGATCGTCGACGATCTCGGCGACGCCGTTCAGGAGCATCTGGGGCTCAACGGCGACGAGCTTGCTCTTCTGTGCGTGGAGGTGGAGGACGAATGGTTCGCGATCGTCCGATACCAGGGCGACCTGGAGCCACGCACCTTCCTGTCCGATGCCCACGCGGGGCTCTCCGACGGCCTCGGTGAGCTCTTCACCGAGCTTGCCGGGGTGGCGGTCGACAAGGACACACCCGACCTGGGCGTGCGGCCGGCGGGCGACTTCGAGTTGCTGGACGACCTCGGGCTGAGTTCCGACGAGCTCGTCGAGCTCAGCATGGAGGAGGGCGCGCTCCCCGGGGACACGCTCTCGGTGATCGCCGAGCGGCTGGCCTTCGCCGACGAGCTCGACCGGTTGCGTTGACGGACTACGTCGGGGAGATGAGGCTCGCCCTGGCGCAGGCCGCCGAAGCCGGAGCCCGCGGCGAGGTGCCCGTCGGTGCGGTGGTCATCGGCCCGGACGGCTCCGTGCTGGGGCGTGCGGGAAACGACAGGGAGGCCTCGGCCGACCCCACCGCACACGCCGAGGTGCTCGCCCTGAGGCAGGCCGCGAAGACGTGTGGGCAGTGGCGGCTGACCGGCTGCACGTTGGTGGTCACCCTGGAGCCCTGCACCATGTGCGCGGGGGCCGCCGTGCTCGCCCGGGTCGATCGCGTTGTCTACGGCGCCGTCGATCCCAAGGGCGGAGCGGCGGGGTCGCTCTGGGACGTGCTCAGGGACCGCCGCCTCAACCATCGGCCCGAGGTGCTGCGAGGTGTCCTGGCCGATGACTGCGCGGCGGTTCTCACCGAGTTCTTCACTGCTCGCCGGATGCGCGAGCAATAGCGGTTATCCGGTAGGCTGCTCCGCGGTGGAGTCGCCTAGTGGCCGAGGGCGCACGCCTCGAAAGCGTGTGATGGGGCAACCTATCCGTGGGTTCAAATCCCACCTCCACCGCCACACAGAAGGGGCTCCCGCAGTCGCGGGAGCCCCTTTTCGCGTTCTGCCGTCTTTCCCCGCCGCTTCATCCCTTTCGCGAGCCCGGCAAATCCCGCCCGGGGCCTCAGTTCTCCGCGGGCAGTTCCAGGACCCGGGCGTGCAGCACCGAGCGCTGGTGCAGGGCCGAGCGCAGGGCCCGATGCAGGCCGTCCTCCAGATAGAGATCGCCGCGCCACTGGACCACGTGCGGGAACAGGTCGCCGTAGAACGTGGAGTCCTTGGCAAGCAGGGAGTGCAGGTCCAGCACCGCTTTCGTGGTGATCAGCGTGTCGAGCCGGACCTGTCGCGGTGGTATCTGCGCCCACTCGCGATGCGAGAGACCGTGCTCGGGGTAGGGCCGTCCATCGCCGACCAGCTTGAAGATCACAGTACGTAGTTTAGGAGAGAATCCGGCCTCTCGCCTGTCCGATCTTCATCGCCGCAGTTCGGAGGCCGTCCTTCGGATGCGTCCTGGGCAGGCGCCGCCGGAGTTCTCAGATGCCGCCGGAGAAGGTGTCGCACCTGCCGGGATCGCCGCTCCGGTAGCCGGTGGTGAACCACCTGACGCGCTGCGCGGACGTGCCGTGGGTGAAGCCCTCGGGGGTGACCCGGCCCTGGGTCCGCTCCTGGATGCTGTCGTCGCCCACGGCGGACGCGGCGCTCAGTGCCTCCTCGATGTCCGTCCCGCTGAACGGTTTCTCGAACAGGCCGGTCTCGTAGGCGTTCTTGGCCCAGGCGCCCGAGTAGCAGTCGGCCTGCAGCTCCAGCCTCACCGAGCCGCTCTTGGGGCCCTGCCGGTCACCCCGGACCCTGGCGTCGGTACCGAGCAGATGCTGGACGTGGTGACCGTACTCGTGCCCGATGACGTACGCCTGGGCGAAGGGGCCGCCCTTGGCGCCGAACCTGCTCTCCAGTTCCTTGAAGAAGCCGAGATCCAGGTAGACCTGGCGGTCGGCCGGGCAGTAGAACGGGCCGACGGAGGCGTCGGCGGCACCGCAGGCGGTGCCGACCTGGCCGGAGAACATGACGGTCTTGGCGGGCTCGTATCCTTCGACCGCCTTCGGCCAGTACTCCTGGATGCTGTTGACCACGCCGACCACCCGGCACTCCTCGTTCTGGTCGGCGTCCCGCCCGGTCTTGCACTGCGCCGAGAGGTCGGCGCCCGGGCCGACCGGGGCCGGTTCGGACCCGCCGGTGATGTCTCCGGGGTTGATCCCGAACACCAGCGCGAGGATTAGCGCGATGATTCCGGCCGCACCGCCGCCGACCGCGAGACCCCCACCGGGAACCCTCCCCCGGCCGCGACTTTCGACCTGCGAGCTGTCCAGCTGGACATCGTCCTTGAAATCCATCGCCCGACGTCCCTTCGATCCGCTTGGGGCGCTTCCCCTGCCCCGGGAAGGGCCTGACATGCCCGCACAGGTCTCCCGCTCTCGGCGGACGTTCCCACGGTGTCGGCGACGGGAAATCCCATGCACCACGCGGTGGCCGTTCCACGTCGAGGATTCCCCGTCACCGGGTCAGAGGCGGTGAGCCGTGTCTAACCGCAGTGCATCCACTTGCCTTCTGGCGTGCCCCCGTGGACGACGGGCTTGGAACCGATCCTGATCGCCCCGGTGAACTGGACGCACAGGCGGTCGGCGGAGGCGTACACCGGGCCCGCGAACCACTTGTAGCGCGCGCTGCCATCGGCGACCCCCGTGTCAGGGCCGTCGTACTTCTTGTTCCCGTTCCTGTCCACGAAGAGCGCAACGTACAGATAACTCGTCTGTCCGACGTAGGAGCCCGCCACCCGGGCAATGGCGCATTTCCGGTGCGCGGTGCTGCTGTGGTACAGCGTGACGGTGCCGTAGGCCTTCCCATCCTTTGCCCCTTTTGCGATGGGATAGCTGGCTACCTTGCGGTACGAATGTCCGCAGGAGCCCTGGGGAAAGGCCTGTGCGGGACCGGCGGACACCAGGGTGAGGGCGGCCGCAGCGGCCAAGGTCATGCCGCCCGCGACCCAACGAGTGATCTTCAAGGGCTCTCGCCTGACTGCTCAGGAGATGGTTATCAATCATCCCAAACAGGCAAATATGAGCGTGATCACGCTAGCATGGCCGCCTTTAACGGCGCTTCGCGCGTTCGGCACGGGCGACCGGGAGGTCGCCAGGCGGTTCTTCATCGCCGAGGTGACGGTCAAGACCCACCTGGTGCACATCTACGGCGAGTTGGGCGTGGACCCGCGCATCGGCCGTCATCGCCGCCGTCACCGCCGATGGGCCGCCGTGGCGGCGTCGGCTCCGGTCTCGCTGCCGGCATGCACCTTCGGCATGGCCGGTTCCGCGCCGCCGTGGAGCGCCGGCCGCATTCCGGTCCGGGGCGGCCCCGGCAGCCGATGACCTCCCCGGGACGTGGACACCGCGTCGGCGGGTGGGGGGAAGAATCCCCGGAAAAGGCCAACCGAGACTCGAACGCCGGAAGGGGCGGCCCACCGACGCGGGCCGCCCCTTCCGAGAAGGCGGAGGATAGGAGATTCGAACTCCTGAGGGGTTGCCCCCAACACGCTTTCCAAGCGTGCGCCCTAGGCCAACTAGGCGAATCCTCCGTGGAGAAGCTTACCCAACTTTCGAGGTGCGCGGACCATGGATTTCCGACCCCGAGCACTCGGATCTGAGGCTAGACTGAGGGTCGACCCCTCGCGCGGCGTCATCCTGTGAACCTCCCCAGGGCCGGAAGGCAGCAAGGATAAGCGGGCTCTGGCGGGTGTGCGAGGGGTCTTTCGTTTCAGGACCCCTCGCAGGTGGGATCGTCGCATGAGTCTTGCGCTGTACCGCAAGTACCGGCCCGGAACCTTCGCCGAGGTCAAGGGTCAGGAGCACGTCACCGATCCGCTCCGCCAGGCGCTGCGCAGCGGGCGCATCAACCACGCCTACCTGTTCAGCGGGCCCAGGGGATGTGGCAAGACGTCCAGCGCGCGGATCCTCGCCCGCTCCCTGAACTGTGAGAAGGGCCCGACCCCCGACCCGTGCGGGGAGTGCGAGTCCTGCGTGGCGCTGGCGCCCACCGGCCCCGGCCACCTCGATGTCATCGAGATCGACGCCGCCTCGCACGGTGGCGTGGACGACGCCCGCGACCTGCGTGAGCGGGCCTTCTTCGCGCCGGTGTCGTCGCGCTTCAAGATCTACATCATCGACGAGGCGCACATGGTGACCCGCGAGGGTTTCAACGCGCTGCTCAAGCTCGTCGAGGAGCCTCCCCCTCACCTGAAGTTCGTCTTCGCGACCACCGAGCCGGAGAAGGTCATCGGGACGATCAAGTCCAGGACCCACCACTACCCGTTCCGGCTGATCCCGCCGGCCGCGCTGCGCACGCTCATGGAGGAGATCCTCACCTCCGAGAACGTCCTGTTCGAGCCCGCCGCGCTCCCGCTGGTGGTCCGGGCGGGCGCGGGTTCGGCCCGCGACTCGCTCTCCATCCTCGACCAGCTGTTCGCCGGGTCGGACGAGGCGGGCATCACGTACGCACGTGCTGTCTCCCTGCTCGGCTACACCGACGGTGACCTGCTCGACGACGTGGTCGCGGCCTTCGCCGGCCGCGACGGTGCGCTGGTGTTCCAGGTGGTGAACCGGGTGATCGAGGGCGGCCACGACCCCCGGCGGTTCGCGATGGACCTGCTGGAGCGCTTCCGTGACCTGGTGATCCTGGCCAACGTGCCGGAGGCGGCCACCAGCGGGCTGCTCGACCGGCCAGGCGACGAGCTGGAGCGGCTCCAGGTCCAGGCGGCCTCGATGGGCCCGGCCGAGCTGACCCGCGCCGCGGAGATCCTCAACGCGGGCCTGATCGAGATGCGCGGTGCGGCCTCGCCCCGGCTGCTCCTTGAGCTGATGTGCGCCAGGATCCTGCTTCCCGGCGCGGCGCAGGGCGAGGCGGCGCTGCTGGCACGGCTGGAGCGGCTGGAGCGGGGCGGGGTCGTCGTGCACGCCGCTCCGCAGGCCGCGGCTCCGGTACCGGCTCCGGCACCGGCACCGGTGGTCCACGCGGCGCCCCCGCCACAGGCGGAGCGGCCCGCACCGCCCATCGTCAAGGAACCCGTCAAGGCACCCGCCGAGCAGCCCGGTGCCCAGGGCGATGACTGGCCGGTGGCATCGCCGCTCGTACGGGTGTCCATGACCAAGGACCCGCTGTGCGGCCCGCAGCGGACCTGCGCAACGGCCACGCCCTACT
>NZ_JBEXUE010000367.1:0-10356 GCF_040614275.1 Streptosporangium sp. NPDC006013 | reverse complement strand
GCGGCGGCGGCGCGCAGCACGAGGGTCGGGTCCTTGCGGGGGTTGACCCCGCGGGCCAGCACGACCTCTCCGCCGTGCTCGACGACGCCGTCGGCGAGCGGGCGGCGGCCACGGGGGGTGGGACCGGTCAGCAGCCGGTCGACGGTCCGCCAGGTGGCGTCGAAGGCGTGCCCGATGGTCCTGGCGGCCTCGGCGAGCCTGCGCATCAGCGCCTCGGCGTCGAGCAGGCCGAGAATCCCGGCGACCGCGTCCTGCTCCTGGAGCACCAGCCGGTCGGCACCTCGGGCGGTCACCAGGTGCAGGCCGTGCCGGATGTCGAGCAGCAGCTCGTAGGCCTCGCGGACTCGCGGGCCGGGAGCCGAGGCGACCCAGGCCGCCGCCACGGCCTGCATCGCCTGCACGTCACGGATGCCGCCGCGGGAGTCCTTGATATCGGGTTCGAGCAGGAACGCCAGCTCCCCACTCGCCTCCGCCCGCTTGTCCGCGGCATCGCGCAGCTCGCCCAGGCGGCGCCGGGAGTCGGCCCGCCACTCGGCGAGCACGACCTCGCGTGCCGACCGCGTCAGCTCCTGGTCTCCCGCCACGTGCCGGGCCTGGATCAGCCCGAGGACCGCCTTGAGGTCCTCCCTGGCCACCCTCGCCGCCTCGTCCACGGTCCGCACCGAATGGTCGAGGCCGATCCCGGAGTCCCAGATCGGATACCAGATGCGGTCGGCGATACGCGCCACATCATCTCGTCCGTCGTGGAGCAGGACCAGGTCAAGGTCACTGCCCGGCGCGAGCTCCGAGCGGCCCAGACTCCCAACCGCGACGAGCGCGACTCCGCTGAGGGCGCCGCGCTCGTCGTTTCTCGTCATTCCCCCGTTGTGCCCGTACGGCGTGCCGCAGGCGGTCCTGACCAGGTCCGTCAGCCAGCGGTCGATGTCCGCGGCCCGTTCCTTACGGGCCGCGGCGTACGAGCGAGTGTCGCCTCTCACCGGTTAGAGCGCCTCAGGTCCGCGTTCCCCGGTGCGGACGCGGATCACCGTGTCCACAGGAACGGACCAGACCTTGCCGTCGCCGATCTTGCCGGTCTGCGCGGCCTTGACGATGACGTCGATGACGTCCTCGGCGTCGTCCTCCTCGGTGAGCACTTCGAGGCGGACCTTGGGCACCAGGTCGACCTGGTACTCGGCACCCCGGTAGACCTCGGTGTGGCCGCGCTGGCGGCCGTAGCCGCTGGCCTCGCTGACCGTCATGCCCTTGACCCCGAACTGCTCCAGGGCCGCCTTCACATCGTCCAGTTTGAACGGTTTGATGATCGCGGTGATGAGTCTCATGCGTCCACCTTCTTAGACGCCGGGGCGGAAACCGGACCGTTGACGGCCGCGACACCCGAGGAGTGGATGGTGCCGAGGTCGTAACCGGTCTCGGCGTGGGTGGTGATGTCGACGCCGGCGATCTCCTGCTCCTGGGTGATGCGGAAGCCCATCGTCTTGTCGATGATCTTCGCGATGATCCAGGAGACGATGAAGGAGTAGGCGCCGACCGCGACGGGACCGAGCACCTGCACGCCGAGCTGGGAGATCGGACCGCCGTAGAAGAGGCCCTTCTCCTGACCGTCGGCGAACGGGTAGGCGGCGACGAAGCCCAGCGCCACCGCGCCCACGACACCGCCGACCATGTGAACGCCGACCACGTCGAGGGAGTCGTCGTAGCCGAGCTTGTACTTCAGGCCGACCGCGTAGGCACAGGCGACACCGGCGATCGCGCCGATCACGAACGCCGCCCAGGGGTCGACGAAACCACAGGCCGGGGTGATGGCGACCAGGCCGGAGACCGCACCGGAGGCGACACCGAGGGTGGTGGAGTGGCCGTCGCGGAGCTTCTCGACGAGGATCCAGGCGCCGGCCGCGACCGCGGTGGCGATCTGGGTGTTCATGAACGCCAGGCCGGTCGTGCCGTCGACGGCGAGCTCGGAGCCCGCGTTGAAGCCGAACCAGCCGAACCAGAGCAGGCCCGCGCCGAGGAGGACGAGCGTGAGGTTGTGCGGCCGCATCGGGTCCTTGCGCCAGCCGACACGCTTGCCGATCACGAGCGCGACCGCCAGGGCCGCGGCACCGGCGTTGATGTGGACGACGGTGCCTCCGGCGAAGTCCTCGATGCCGAGGGTGCTCAGCCAGCCGCCGCCCCACACCCAGTGGGCCACGGGGAAGTAGACGACGGTCGCCCAGACGAGGGCGAAGACCACCCAGGCGCCGAACTTGACCCGGTCGGCGAGCGCGCCACTGATCAGCGCGACCGTAATGATGGCGAAAGTCATCTGGAACGTCGAGAAGACCAGACTCGGCATACCGGTGCCGTCATCCTTGGTCGCCGTCTCGACCAGGCCGCTCAACCCGATGTTGTCGAGCCCACCAATGATCTTGTTGAGGAATCCAGAGCCGTCCCCGACGGCGTCGAAGGCCAGCGAGTGACCGTAGAGAACCCAGGCGATCGTTACCACGATGATGCTGACCCACGACATCATCATCATGTTGAGAACGCTCTTCGCCCTGGTCATGCCCCCGTAGAAGAAAGCGAGACCTGGCGTCATGAGCAGAACGAGTGCGGTGCTCGCGAGCATCCAGGCTGTGGAGCCGCTATCGATCTCCATGCGAAGCGACCCTCCTTCCAATTGGCGTTTTGCCGGTTTCACATGCAGTGGACGCTTCCAGGGCTCCGTCGACCGGCCGCGCACTGACGTTGCGCCACAGCGTGTTCTTCCGCCGTTTCAAGGCGCGACCCTGCGTGTTTCACATCTGTGAATCTCGGCCACACGATGTTTCCATCGGGTTTCGGACCGAGCATGCCTCGACTTATCAATGACCCAAAAGATGCCCAGGTGGGCAACCACCCGGGCCTTCGGAGGGCCGCCGATGACCACGCGCATGACCGCCGCCACGCCCGCCATGTCCCCTCATCCGAACGAATACGTTGAGCCGTACTCCCTGCCCGGCGAAGGAACGAACTGATCGCTCCCACCACGATCCCCGCCACCGTTCACGCTGCGCTCCTTCCCGCAGTGGCGCTTCAGCGACGGCGCCTCACCCGAACGGCCCCGCGGAGATCGCTTCAGCCACGCACAGAACACCGGACGGCCGGAAAGAAACCCACTACGGCCCGCACGCCGTACGGCGAGACGGCGTGCAGCGGAGGTGGGCGGGCGTTCCGGGCGGCTTGAAAAGGCCCGCAACCACAGCGCCCGAGCAGGCCGGAGGCCTGAACCACGGGACGGCAACTGAGACGGCCGCCCGGAACGCCCGTCCACCGCAGCGGACACAGAACCAAAGCACCGCAGCGGACACAAAACCAGAGCACCCGCAACGGGCACAGAACCAGAGCACACCCAGAAAAACGATCCGGCACGCCCCACAAGGGAGCGTGCCGGATCGCAGACGGCTCAGGCCGCCGTGGCCATCTTCCGCAGCCGGGCCAAGGCGTCGCGCTCGATGCGGCGGGCGCGGTCCCTGCCGATGCCGTAGCGCTCGCCGACCTCGGTCAGCGTGTGCTCGCGGCCGTCCATCAGGCCGTAGCGCCAGCGGAGCATCTCACGGGTCTGCCCCTCCAGTCCCGTCAGCCACTCCTCCAGACGCTCGCGCTCAAGGACGTCCATCGCCTGCTGCTCGGGATCGGCCCACGTGTCGTCGGCGATCATGTCGCCGAGTTCGGTCTCATCCTCGTCGCCCACGCCCAGTTGCAGGGAGACGGGGTCGGAGGCCCAGCGGCGGAGCTCGCGGACCCGCTCGATGGGCAGTTCGAGCACCGCCGCCAGGTCGGCGTCGGTCGGCTCGGCGTCGAACTCGGCCAGCATGTCCCGGCGGACCCGCATCAGCCTGGTCATCTGCTCACCCGCGTGGGTGGGCAGGCGGACCGGCCGGGCCTGCTCGTGGATGGCGCGCCCCACGGACTGCCGGATCCACCAGGTGGCATAAGTCGAGAACTTGTAACCGCGCCGGTAGTCGAACTTCTCAACCGCGCGAACCAACCCCAGGTTCCCCTCCTGAACCAGATCGATCAGCGGCATTCCCCGCCCTGAATATTTGCGCGCAACGGCCACCACAAGACGTAGATTGGCCTGGATGAATTCATCCTTGGCCCTTCGTCCGGAAATGGCCAAACGCTCAAGCTCCTCATCGGCGGCGTCCGCGATCCGCGGCTCCGTCAACCCGCCGTCCAGCAACTGCTCAGCGAAGAGACCCGCCTCGATCCGCTTGGCGAGTTCCACCTCTTCCTCCGCGGTGAGCAGGGGCACCCTGCCAATCTCTGCCAGGTAGGTTCCGAGCAGGTCCCTGTCAGAGACATGCTGATCCTGCGTCCGATTCCCCGTCGGCCTTGCCATTCGATGGCACCTCGCTCCGGCTGCTTATGACGTGTCCACCCGCTCGCTCAACGCCCCATGCGCGCGGACACGTCGCTTGACTTTTCAACGGCTGGATCAGGGCAAAGATTCCCTCAAGAAGTACGCCTGGAGAATGGTTCTGAACTCCTCCTCAGGGAGGATGCCTCCCGACGCCGCGACAAGGCCCACGGCTGCCCCCGGCAAAGAGGGCTAAACCAGACGGCGTCCCTCCTTCCACACCTGTGTCACCAGCGGCACCCCCGGCCGGTAGGCGAGATGGACGTACGTCGGGGCGTCCAGGATCACCAGATTCCCCCTGGTTCCCACGCGCAGCGTGCCGACGTCCCCGCGGCGCAACGCCCTGGCCCCGCCGTAGGTGGCCGCCCTGATCGCCTCCAGCGGCGTCATCCGCATCTCGCGGACCGCCAACGCCACGCAGAAGGGCATCGAGGAGGTGAAGGAGGAGCCCGGGTTGCAGTCGGTGGCCAGCGCGACCGTCACCCCGGCGTCCAGCAGGCGGCGGGCGTCCGGGTAGGGCGAGCGGGTGGAGAACTCCGCGCCGGGCAGCAGGGTGGCCACCACTCCCGCCGACGACAGCGCCGAGACGTCGTCGTCACTCAGATGGGTGCAGTGGTCGGCGGAGGCCGCACCCACCTCGGCGGCGATCCGCGCCCCGGGGCCCGCGCCCAGCTGGTTGGCGTGGATCCTCGGCAGCAGTCCCGCCTTCATCCCGGCGAGGAGGATCTCCCTGCTCTGGTCGGCGTCGAAGGCGCCGCGCTCGCAGAACACGTCGACCCACCGGGCGTGCGGCGCGCAGGCCTCCAGCATCTCCCCGGTGACCGTGCGGACGTACTCGTCGGCCGAGGAGGCGTCGGGGGGCACCACGTGCGCGCCCAGGTAGGTGGTCTCCTCGGTGAACCCCCGCGCGATCTCCAGGGACCTGCGCTCGTCCTCGACCGTGAGGCCGTAACCACTCTTGATCTCCACCGTGGTCGTCCCCTGGGCGAGCATCTCCGAGACCAGGGCGGCGGTGAGCGTCACGAGTTCGGCGTCGGAGGCGGCGCGGGTGGCCGACACCGTGGTGCGGATGCCACCGGCCGTGTAGGGCAGGCCCGCCATGCGGGCGGCGAACTCGGCCGTGCGGTCGCCCGCGAAGACGAGGTGGGCGTGGCTGTCGACGAACCCAGGGATCACGCAGCGCCCGTCCACGTCCACCCGCTCGTCGGCGCAGGGAGCCGCACCGGCGGGCCCCGCCCACACCACCTCGCCGTCCTGCACCACCAGTGCCGCGTCCTCGATCTCCTCCCGCGCCGGATCGCCCGTGTAGAGCAGTCCGATGCGATCGAAGAGGGTGCTCCTCACCTGCCGGTCCTCGCTCGTCATACCGACCTCCCCGCTCGTGCCTCAATGATCGCCTGGGTGAGCATGCCGCCCACGTCACCGAGTACGTGCCTGCCCTCGGTGACCACGCGGCGGCCCCCCGACACCACGGAGTGCACGTCGGCGGCCGTGGCGGCGAACACGACGGTTTCGGCCAGGTGCGCCGGGGAGGCGCCCGCCGTACGGACCGAGTCCAGGCGCACCGACACCAGGTCGGCCCACGCGCCGGGGACGAGCATGCCCGCGCAGGCGAAGCCGAGCGAGTCGTGTCCCGCCGCCGTGGCGGTGTGCAGGAGCTCGGCGGCCGACCAGTGACCGCGCCGCTCGGTGGCCAGCCGCTCGTCCAGTTCGACCGCGCGGGCCTCCTCGAACAGGTCGACGACCGCGTGACTGTCCGAGCCGAGCGTGATGGGCGACCCCGCGTCGAACAGCGCCCTGGCCGGCCCGATGCCGTCGGCGAGGTCGCGCTCGGTCGTGGGGCACATGCACACGCGCGTGCCGGAGCCGCCGAGCAGCGCGACGTCCACGTCCGACAGGTGTGTGGCGTGCACGGCGGTCGAGCGGGGGCCGAGCGCGCCGTGCGCCTCCAGCAGCTGGACCGGGCTCGCGGAGTACGCCTCCACGCAGGCGGCGTTCTCCGCCCGTTGCTCGGAGACATGGGCGTGGAGCGGGACCGCGTGGTGGCGGGAGAACTCGGCGACCACGGGGATCTGCTCGGGCCTGACCGCACGGACCGAGTGCACGGCCACACCGACCTCCACGTCCGGATCGCCCCGGTAGTGGGTCGTGAGCGCCTCCGCCCGTGCCGCCCACCCGTCGGCGTCGCCGTCACCGAACCGCAGCTGGACACCGCTCAGCGGGGTGCCGACGCCACCGGTCAGGTAACAGGCGTCCAGCAGCGCGATGCGCAGCCCCGCCTCGCGCGCCGCCTGGACGAGCACGTGGCCCATGGTGTTCGGGTCGTCGTAGCGCCTGCCGCCCGGACCGTGGTGCAGGTAGTGGAACTCCCCGACACAGGTGATGCCGGCCAGCGCCATCTCGGCGAACGCGGCCCTGGCGAGTCTGAGATAGGAGTCGGGGTCGAGGGTCTCCGCCACCTCGTACATCTGCTCGCGCCAGGTCCAGAAACTGCCCTTCTCCCGTTGCGTCACCCCGCGCAGGGCGCGGTGGAAGGCGTGGGAGTGCGCGTTGGCCAAGCCGGGGATGGTCAGCCCGGCCAGCCGGACGGCTCCGCCGGGCGGGGTCGCCACACCGGTGACGATCTCGGAGATCACCGTGTCGTGGACCCTGACGAGCACTCCCGCGACGGCCTCGCCCGGTGGCAGCCAGGCCAGCTCGCACCAGTAGTTCAGCTCGCGCACAGGTCCTCCAAGGCCGCGGCGAGGACGGTGACCCCCGCGTGGCAGTCGGCCGTCTCCGCGTGTTCGTCCGGAGAGTGAGAGACGCCCGTCGGATTGCGGACGAACACCATCGCGCTGGGCACGCCCGCGGACGCGAGAATGCCCGCGTCGTGTCCGGCCCCGGTCGGCAGGACGGGTGCGCCCCCGGCGGCGGCGGCGACCCGCTCACGCAGGACCGCGTCGAAGTCGACGACCGGGGTCCACGACTCGACGGTGACCTCGGCACCGGAGAACTCGGTCAGCTCGGCGACCAGCGCCCTGACCGCGTCCTCGTCCCCGCCCCTGGCATCCAGCCAGGCGCTGACCAGTCCGGGGATGGCGTTGGCGTTGTTGGGCGACACGCGCGTCCTGCCGAAGGTGGCGACCACGCCGCCGCGCTCGGCGGCCTGGCGGGCGTGGAGCACGGTACGGGCGAAGGGCAGCATCGGGTCGTCGCGGTCGGCCAGCCTGGTGGTGCCGGCGTGGTTGGCCTGGCCGTGGAAGTCGAACCGCCAGCGGCCGTGCGGCCAGATGGCCGAGGCGACGCCGACCGGCGCGTCCCGGTGGACCAGGTCCTTGCCCTGCTCGACATGGAGCTCGACGAAGACCCCGACATGCCGCAGGGTCTCCTCGTCCCGGCCCAGGGCGCCCGGGTCGCGTCCGGCTCCGCGCAGTACCTCGGCCAGCGAGTCGCCCTCGTCGTCGGTCAGGGCGCGCGCCCTGTCCGGGTCCAGGATTCCGGTCAGCAGGCGGGAGCCGACGCACGGGACGCCGAACCTGGCGCCCTCCTCGTCGCTGAAGCAGGCGATCCCCAGGGGGCGCGCGGGCCGGAAGTCCCTGGCCCGCAGCAGGTCGAGGGCGGCGAAGGCCGACACTACTCCCAGGGGGCCGTCGAAGGCGCCGCCCTGCCGTACCGAGTCGAGGTGGCTGCCGGTGACCACGCCCGGCCGCACCGACGGGTCACCCCACCAGGCCCACAGATTGCCGTTGCGGTCCTCCCTCAGGTCGAGGCCGCGCCTGGCCGCCTCCTGTCCGAACCAGCGCCGAAGCTCCAGATCCGCCGGCGACCACGCGTCTCGCAGGTAGCCCCGGGTCCGGCCATCACGTCCGAGGTGCTCGATGGCACCCCACATCTCGTCGAACACCCTCCCATTATGTGAATGATCCCATTCATTGGCGAGTCCGCCGCACCTTCACCCGATTCCCTGTCCCACGGAGCCGCTCCGCCTCGCCGGGCGAGAAGCCGTACGGCCCACGGCCGCGCCCTCAGTTCAGGGGGCCTGCGGCGGGACGAACAGTGATCTCGGTGACGTGGGCGTCGGGTGACGCGGTCAGGGCCGCCTGCACCACCCTGGCCACCGAGTCCGCGTTCAGGTACCTCTCCGGCTGGTAGGGACCGCCCTCCCGGACCCGTACCTCACGCTGCATGTCGGTGTCGACCCGTCCGGGGTAGATCGTCGTCACTCGAAACTCCGGCTCCTCCAGGCGGAGCGCGTCGGCGAAGGCGCGCAGCGCGAACTTGCTCGCCGAGTAGGAGCCCCAACCAGCGCCGGCCCGCTGTCCGGAGCCGGAGTTGATCAGCACCACGTGACCGCGCCCCGCGCGCAGGGCGGGCAGCAGCAGCCGGGTCAGCTCGACCACCGCGATCACGTTGACCTCCATGGTGTGCCGCCACACCTCGGCCGGGGTCTCCTCCACCCGCCCCAGGTGCAGCACGCCCGCGCTGTGCACCAGCACGTCGAGCCGGTCGATGGCGGCGACGTCGGCCTCCGTGACGGTGGTGAGCTCCACCGGCCAGGGCCGCGCGCCGGGCAGGGCGGAGGCCATCTCGGCCAGCGCCTCGGGGTCGCGGCCGCCGAGCAGCAGGTCATGGGTGGGGGCCAGGGCGCGGGCGATCGCGGCACCGACCCCTCGCGAGGCACCGGTGACCAGTGCGGTCGGACGTACAGGCATGTCGATCACCTTACTCGGGCTGGAAGACCTCCGGCCGGGGGCGCTCCAGCGTCACGGCGACGGTGTTCTCGCGCGGGTAGCGGAAGTCGTTCGGGCGGACCGTGACCGCGTCGGCCGCGGCCTCCACGATCACGCAGCGGTACCACTCACCGTCCTCCAGGAACCGCCAGGGCCTCATCAGCACCTCCAGCCCGGACCGGTGCACCTCCTCCAGCGCCTCCTCCTCCGAGCGCGACGCCCCGAGCGGGTAGCCGAACACGGTCAGTGGCTCCCAGTCCTCGCCATCGGAGCGGATGAAACCCATGAGGGCGCCGTCGTCGTCACGCCTGATCTCTCGCATGTTTGACAGCATATACAAATTTTAATAAAAATTTGTATATGTCCTCCACTCGTGTTCTACTGCTCGGCGTGTTGCTCGACAATCCATTGCACGGCTATGAGGTACGGCGTCGCCTCGAACTGTGGGGCGCCGACAACTGGGCCAACGTGGCCTACGGCTCGATCTACCACGGCCTGGCCAAGATGGCGGAGGAGGGGCTGCTGGAGATCATCGAGCAGGGCAGGGGAGGCAAGACGGTCTACGGCATCACCGAGGCCGGACGGGCCGACTTCCAGCAACAACTGATGAACAGCTGGTGGTTCGTGAAGCCGATCGTCGACCCCTTCCAGGTCGCGCTCACCTTCATGGACCGGCTCTCCCCGGCCGATCTGGTCACTGCCATGGAGGCGAGGGCCGAGCAGCTGCGGGCGTCCATCTCAATGATGCGGCGGGCCCTGGGCGGCAAGCAGGGCTACGGAGCCCCCCGGCACATCGACGAGTGCCTCCGGCTCAACATCCACCAGTTCCAGGCGCAGCTCGACTGGATCGAAGAGTCGGTCGCGAAGGTCAAGGACGGCGACCTGCCCTGATCCGCCCCCTCGCGCCGAACCCTCTCACGGAGGGACCCGCTCTCCGCAAACCCCGTTGAGCCTTCCCGGCACCCCCGAAACGGAGAAAAATGATCATCGAAGCGCACGATCTGCGCAAGACCTTCACCGCCCGGCGAGGGCGCGGCAGGACCGAGCAGGTCGAGGCGGTGAGAGGGGTCGATCTGTCCGTCGCCGAGGGCGAGATCTTCGCCGTGCTCGGCCCGAACGGCGCGGGCAAGACCACCACCGTCAGGATGCTCACCACCCTCGTCGCCCCCACCTCGGGCAGCGCCCGGGTGGCCGGCCACGACGTGACCGCCGAGGCGGCCTCGGTACGGGAGAAGATCGGCTACGTCGGCCAGGCGGGCGGCGTGA
>NZ_JBEXUE010000366.1:0-10365 GCF_040614275.1 Streptosporangium sp. NPDC006013 | reverse complement strand
CAAAACCGACCACCGCCATCGACACCGAATCGACCGCGGGGATCTCCGGCAGCGTGGTCCACTCCAGCCGGAACAGCCCGTCGCGTTCCGTCGCCCAGCTGGCGGCGGTCTCCAAGGCGCTGGACCGGGCCGGATTCAAGATCATATCGACGGGCATGCAGCAGTGCCAGATGGCGCGCGAGCGCGGCGAACAGCCGCCGATCAGCCAGGAGCGGCTGGAGAAACTGTTCCTGGCCCTGTCGTGACCTGTCACGCCCCGCCCGCCGTGCGGTGGGTGGGGCGTGATGAGAGGCGTGGCATTTTTCTGTCCGGAGGATACCCCCCTGGGTATATTCGCACCGAAGTGGTGTGAACGCCCTCCGTGACACGGCCCCGGGCGGGCCGCCGCGGCGACGCCGGACACACATCCGGCGGGAGCTCGCCGACCGGCCTGAAACCCGGGCCCGGCCGGTCCGCACCTGCCGGCGAAGACGACAACGACGAAGTGAGAGGCGATGATGACGACGATCGAGACAGTGGTGGTGGAGACCTCCTCGCTGGGGGACCGCAGCTACCTGGCCCACGACGGGCGGGTGGCGCTGGTGGTCGACCCGCAACGGGACATCGACCGGATCCTGGCCCTGGCCGGCCGGCTGGGCGTGCGCGTCACCCACGTGGCCGAGACCCACCTGCACAACGACTACGTCTCCGGCGGGCTGGCCCTGGCCAGGCTGACGGGCGCGGCCTACCTGGTGGCGGCGGCCGACGAGGTCGCCTTCGACCGGGTGCCCGTGAGCGACGGCGACGAGATGGCGTTGTCACCGTCGATGCGCCTTTCCGCGGTGGCCACCCCCGGGCACACCTTCCACCACCTGTCCTACGTGCTCGGCGGTCCCGGCGGGCCGACGGGAGTGTTCACCGGCGGGTCGCTGCTGTTCGGCACCACCGGCCGCACGGACCTGCTCGGCGCCCGGCACGCCCACGTCCTGGCCCAGCACCAGCACGCCTCGGTGCGACGGCTGGCCGACCTGCTGCCCGACGGTACGCAGGTCTGGCCCACCCACGGGTTCGGCAGCTTCTGCTCGGCCACCCAGGCCGACGCCTCATCCTCGACGATAGGACGCGAGCGTGGCGCCAACCCGGCGCTGCGGCTGGAGGCCGACGACTTCGTCCCCCAGACCCTCGCCGGGCTGGACGCCTACCCCGCCTACTACGCCCACATGGGCGCCAGGAACACCGCCGGTGCGGACCTGGTCGATCTGACCCCGGCGAGGCGGGCCGACGCCGCCGGGCTGCGCGCGCGTATCGACGCCGGTGAATGGGTGGTGGACCTGCGCTCGCGCAAGGCGTTCACCCAGCGGCACCTGGCCGGAACGCTGAGCTTCGGCCTGGACGGCCCGATGTCGACCTGGCTGGGCTGGATGGCCCCCTGGGGGGCGCCCATCACGCTGCTGGGCGAATCGGCGGAGCAGGTGGCCGCCGCCCAGCGCGAGCTGGCGCGCATCGGCATCGACCGTCCGGCCGCCGCCGCGACCGGTACCCCCGAGCAGTGGGCCGGTGGCGACGGCGCCAGGCTGGGTCAGCTGACCGTCGCCACGTTCGCCGAACTGGCCGCCGTGCGCGACGGCCGTAACGTGCGCGATCTGCCCGCCCCCGACGTCGTGCTGGACGTACGGCTGCGCAACGAATGGCGCGCCGGGCACATCGACGGCGCGACGCACCTCCCGCTGCCCGAACTACCGCACCGCCTGGCCGAGATCCCGGACGGGACGGTGTGGGTGCACTGCGGCTCCGGCTACCGGGCCGCCGCCGCGAGCAGCCTGCTGGCCCGTGCCGGCCGCCGGGTCGTGCACATCGACGACGACTACTCCCAGGCGGCCGAAAGCGGCCTGACCATCGAGGAGACCTCATGACCGGCCACGACACACCCGCCACGCTGGATACGGCCGCCCTGCGCCGGCTGATGGACTCCGGGCAGGCGCCCCGGCTGATCGACGTGCGCACCCCCGGTGAGTTCGAGACCGCCCATATCCCCGGCTCGGTCAACGTGCCGCTGGATCTGCTGCGCGAGCACCGTGAACGGCTGCGCGCCCACCTCGACGGCCCCCGGCGGGAGCAGGTGGTGCTCGTCTGCCGCTCCGGGCAGCGCGCCGCGCAGGCCGCGGCGGCCCTGTCCGGAGCCGGACAGGCGGCCCCGCGCCTCCTGGAAGGGGGCATCCTCGCCTGGCAGGGGGCCGGCGCGCCGCTCCGCACCGGCCGGACCCGCTGGGAGCTGGAACGCCAGGTGCGCCTGGTGGCCGGATCCCTCGTGCTGACCTCGATCCTGGCCAGCACGCTGTTCCCGCCGGCCAAATGGCTCGCCGCCGCGATCGGTGGCGGGCTGACCTTCGCCGCGCTCTCCAACACCTGCGCGATGGGCATGCTGCTGGCCAGGCTCCCCTACAACCGAGGCCCCCGGCGGCCCGGCCTGGAGGCGGTGCTGGGCCAATTGGCGCAACGGGAGGCGACCTCTTGACGGCGGCGCTCGGCCTGGGCGCGCTGATCGGCATCCTGCTCGGGTTGCTGGGCGGCGGTGGATCGATCCTGGCGCTGCCCGCCCTGGTGTACGGGGTGGGCCTGCCGCCGGCCTCGGCGGTGCCGGCCTCGCTGCTGGTGGTGGGCGTCTCCTCGGCCACCGCCGTGCTGCCTCGCATCCGGGCGGGACAGGTGCGCTGGCGCATCGCCGTGGCGTTCGGCGGCGCCGGGGCCCTGGCCGCGTTCGGGGGCGCCGCGATCAACAGGATGCTGCCCCCGCAGGCGATCCTGATCGGGTTCGCCGCGCTCATGGTGGTGGCCGCCTGGCGGATGCTGGCCGGCGACGCCCCGGCCGGCGGGGCCTGCGCGCTGCCCGGCGGCGGGGTGAACTGGCGCAGCTGCCTGCCCAGGTCCGTCGCCGCCGGCGCGGCCGTGGGCGCGCTGACCGGCCTGTTCGGCGTCGGCGGCGGGTTCCTCATCATCCCGGCCCTGGTGCTGGCGCTGGGATTGCCGATGACGGCCGCGGTCGGCACCTCGCTGCTCATCGTGGTGGTCAACTCGGCGGCGGGGTTCGTCGCCCACGCCGATGGCGCCGACCTGGACCGCACGGTCATCGGCGCCTTCACGGCGGCCGCGGTGATCGGGTCGCTGGCCGCCGCCCGCCTGGGCCGTCACCTGGACGCCGAGCGCCTGCGCCGCTGGTTCGCCTACCTCGTCCTCGCCGTGGCCGCCTTCGTCCTAGCCCAGGGAGTGCTCAACCTCGTGGCGCCGGGCGGCTGGGCGTGACCCTCTCGGCCGTCGTGCCGTCGCCGGGAATTCCCCTGCTCTCCGGCGCTACCGCGCCCGTTTCGGGCGGACAAGGCCGGCCACGGTCTCGGTGAGCCTCCCGATGGCGTGTTTCACGGCGGGGGTGACCGGGGCCCCGAGTCCGAAATCGGCGCCTTCGACGGTGTAGAGCGCGAGCTCGCGGGGCAGCCGGTGGAGAATCCGGCCGAGCGCGACGGCGTCGGCGATGCCCAGGGCGTGGGAACTGCCGTGTGGCAGGGCGGGAGGCGTCCAGCCGGCGCCCCCCGGGGGGGAGGCAGGGCCGAGGACGGTGCACCGGCGCACCGTACCCGGGGGTGTGCCGGAGATCACCGTGTCGATCACGATCGCCAGGCCCACCCCGGTCCACGCCTCGATCAGCTCGGCCGGGTCACCTCCGTTCTCGACCACGGGAACCTCGGGCGGAAGCACGTCGCGCAACAGCCGGGCCACCAGCAGCCCGGCGGCGTCGTCGCCCCGCAACTCGTTGCCGATCCCGATGACGACCTGCTCGTGCATGAATCCCCCTGTCGGAAACCGGCCTCAGCGGTCCAGCCGCAGGTCCAGGAAATGGGCCGAGCAGGAGATGCACGGATCGTGGTTGCGTATCATCCGCTCGCACAGCGCCCCCAGCTCCTCGCGAGGCAGGTCGAGGCGGGGCTCGACGAGATGGCGCAGGTCCATCTCGATGCGGGCCTGGTTCTGCGAGGTCGGCGGCACGATGTCCGCCTCGGCGATCAGTCCCGCGTCGTCGACGCGGTAGCGGTGGTAGAGCGTGCCGCGCGGGGCCTCGGAGACGCCGTGACCGACTCCGGGACGGGGCTCGACCGGAACCGAGGGCGCGTCCGGCTCGGTGTAGTCCTCGATGATCCGCAGCGCCTCGTCGCAGGCGTGCAGGATCTCCACGGCCCGGACCACGATGCTGCGGAACGGGTTGCGGCAGACGGGTCCGAGCCCGGCGTCCGAGGCCGCCGCCCGGGCCAGCGGGGAGAGCAGATGCGCGTTCAGGGCGTAGCGGGCGAGAGCCCCCACCAGATAGCCGGTGGATCCGTCGAGCCGGGCGTGCAGCGCGGTGGAGCGCGGCACCTGTTCCTCCACGACGTGGGCGGGCCAGTCGGATACGGCGAAGGCGGTGCCGTCGCTGACCGAGATCGAGCCGGACAGGATGGCGTACTCGGCCGGGTGGCTCAGCGCGAGGAACCGGTAGGCGTGCTCCACATCGGGAAACTCGAACCCGGCCACCCATTCCACCGTAGCCAGTGCCTGGTCGCGGGCGCGGCGCAGCCGTTCGGCGACCGGTGCGAGCTCGGCGCGGGCGGGCACCCGATGGAAGCCGCCCACCCGCACGTTGATCGGGTGGATCGCCCGCCCGCCCAGGGTCGCCACCAGTTCGTTGCCGGCCTTCTTCAACGCCAGCCCCCGTTCCAGGGCGGGACGGTGGTCGGCCGCCATGGCCACGCCGCTGTCGTAGCCCAGGAAGTCGGGGGCGTGCAGCAGGTGGATGTGCAGGGCGTGCGACTCGATCCACTCGCCGTAGTACAGCAGCAGCCGCAGGTCCCGCAGCGGCCCGGTCACCTCCGCCCCGCAGGCCGACTCGACGGCCTGGCAGGCGCTCATCTGGTAGGCCACCGGGCAGATCCCGCAGATGCGGGCGGTGATGTCGGGGGGTTCGGTGTGGGCCCTGCCACGCAGCAGCGCCTCGAAGAAGCGCGGCGGCTCGTAGATGTTCAGCTCCACGTCGGTGACGCGGCCGTCGCGGGCGCGCACCAGCAGCGACCCCTCGCCCTCCACGCGGGTCAGGGCACCGATCCTGATCGACTTATGCGTCATCTCCGGCCTCCTCGGACGCCTGGCGGAAGGGTTCCTCGGTGGCGTTGAAGGTCCGGTAGACGCGCACCAGTTCGGGGGTGCTCATGCCGAGCTCGCGCAGTTGCGCGTTGAGCGCCCGGGTGTTGGGGCTCTCCATCGGGCCGAAGCAGCCGTAGCAGCCCCGGTTGAACGCCGGGCAGAGCGCCCCGCAGCCGGCCTGGGTGACCGGGCCCAGGCAGGGCGTGCCGTGGGCCACCATGACACAGACGTTGCCCCGGGACTTGCATTCCACGCAGACGCTGTGGGCCGGCACGCAGGGGCGCCGTCCGGCCAGGAAGGCCGAGATGACCTCCAGCAGCTGCCTGCCGTCGATGGGGCAGCCGCGCAGCTCGAAGTCCACCGGTACGTGGGCGGAGATCGGGGTGGAACGCTCCAGGGTGGCGATGTAGTCGGGCCGGGCGTAGACGATCGAGGCGAACTCGCGTACGTCGGCGAAGTCGCGCAGCGCCTGGATGCCGCCCGCGGTCGCGCAGGCGCCGATCGTCACCAGGCGCTTCGACACGCGGCGCACGTGCCGGATCCGCCGGAGGTCGGCCGGAGTGGTGATCGACCCCTCGACCAGTGACAGGTCGTAGGGACCGCGCCCGGTCGCGCTGGAGGCCTCCAGGAAGTAGGCGATGTCCACCTCGGCGGCGATCGCCAGCAGCTCGTCCTCGCAGTCCAGCACGGTGAGCTGGCAACCGTCGCAGGAGGCGAACTTCCACACCGCCAGTCGTGGACGCCGGCGCGTGGCCGCGGGCCGGGCCATCACAGCTCCTCCGCGGCCAGCAGCCCGGCCGCCCGCTCGTAGCTCAGCACGGGGCCGTCGAGGCAGGTCAGCAACGGGCCGAGCTGGCAGTGGCCGCAGCGGCCGACGCCGCACTTCATGTTGCGCTCCACCGAGAGGGCCACCCGCCGGGCCGGGACGCCTCGCCGTACCAGCCTGGCCGCGGTCGCCCGCATCATGGCCTCGGGGCCGCAGACGAAGGCGAAGGTACGGCGAGGCTCGAAGACGATCTGGTCGATCAGCCGGGTGACCAGCCCCACCGGCCCCTTCCAGGCACGGTCGGGATGATCCACGGTCACCTGGACGTCGATGCCACAGGTCTCGCGCCAGCGGGCCAGCTCGGCGGGATAGATCAGGGTCGCCGGTGTGTGGGTGCCGACGATCACGCTGATCCGGCCGTACCGGGAGCTGTGGGCGACCAGTTCGCGGATGACCGGTCGCAGCGCGGCCAGCCCGAGGCCGCCCGCGGCGACGACCACGTCCAGGCCCGCCGCGGCCGGCACGTCCCAGGCCGTGCCGTACGGCCCGCGAACGCCCACGACATCGCCGGGTCTGGTACGGCACAGTGCCCCGCTGACCGCGCCCACCGCGCGGATCGTCTGCAGGTACCCGCCCGCGCGGGCCCGGCCGCTGATCGAGACCGGGATCTCCCCGACGCCGGGGGCGTAGATCATCGTGAACTGGCCGGGCAGGAACGGCGGGCAGGTGCCCTCCAGCGGCCCGAGGGTCAAGGTCACCGTGTCGGCCCGGTCCGGGCGGCGCGAGCGCACCCGGTAGGGCGCCGGCGTCATAGGATGCATCCGAGCTCCTCGGTGACGTCGATGCCGGTCGGGCACCAGGTGATGCACCTGCCGCAGCCCACGCAGCCGGACATGCCGAACTGGTCGAACCAGGTGGAGAACTTGTGCGTCAGCCACTGCCGGTAGCGGGCGGATCCCGAACCGCGTACGGGAGAGCCGCCGACCTCGGAGAAGTCCAGCGTGAAGCAGGAGTCCCACACCTCCGTCCGCTCCGCCGCCCCGCCGGTGAAGTCGGTGGCGTCCTCGACCGTGGTGCAGAAGCAGGTGGGGCAGACCATCGTGCAGTTGGTGCACGCCAGGCAGCGGGAGGCGACCTCGATCCAGCGCGGCGAATCACGGGCCTCGGCCAGGCGTTCCTGGATGTTGTCGGTGTCCACCTGGCGGCCCATCCGGGTGGCGGCGACGCGGGAGACCTCTTCGGCGGCCGTGACGTCGTCGCCGGTGGCGGGCCGGTGCGGGAGCGCCGCGACGACCTCCGCGCCCCGCTCGCTTCCCGTCTCGACCAGGAACCGGTGCGGGTCGCTCAACTCGGTGAGCGCGAGATCGAAACCGGCGGTGGCCCTCGGTCCCGTGCCCATGGAGACGCAGAAACAGGTGCCGCCGGGCACCGCGCAGTTCACCGCGATGAGGAACAGCGCCTCGCGCCGCTCGCGGTAGGCCGGATCGGGATGCCTGCCGCCGAGGAACACCCGGTCCTGTACGGCGATCGCGGCCAGGTCGCAGGCGCGCACGCCCAGCAGCGCGATGCGGGGCGCCTCGGTCCGGATCTCCTCCACCGCCGCCTCGCGCATCCGGAACAGCGCCTGGCGGGGCGGCTGGGTGTAGCGCTTGGCGGAGTCGGGGCTGGCCGCGAAACCGAACACCAGTTCGTCATCGTGCTCGGTCAGCCGGTAGTGTCCGGGCTGTTGATCGTCGCCCCGCCCCGCGGGCAGCTGCGCGGCGCCGGAGAGTTCGGCGAACCGGATGGCGCCCTCCCGGACCGTCGGCCCGACGACGGTGAAGCCATCGGATCGCAGTCCGGTGATGAGTGGTTCCAGCGATTCCATCACAACGGCGTTCACGGGCCGTTCCCCCTTGCCCTTATTCCTTGGCAACACGCTGACGGTACGGAAATCCGTACCTGAGGGGGATCGTCATACGATGAGGACGCCGGTCCGGGAAGGTCTTTCGATCTTCCCAGCCGGGCCGGGGAGACGGCACGGTCTGCTGTGACCAACAATACCCATTCCGCGGGAAACGGCCCGTGACAGGGGACGGAAATCCCTGGTGAAGGGGGTCGTTGGTCCGCTGCGGGGAACGCCGCCACACGGTCGGATGGAGGGGGAGTCCGAGGGGGCGACATGACGGCGCATGTGGTGGTGGGCACGGACGGCTCGGCCCCCGCGGAGGGTGCGGTCGCCTGGGCCGCCGATGACGCGGTACGGCGCGGGTGCGCGCTGCGGATCGTGTACGTGTGCGAACCGTGGGCCTACGACATCCCGCTGCAGACCCCGCCCGGCTTCCGGGATTCCGTGACCGAGTACTGCCAGGGGGTGCTGGAGAGCGCGGTCGCCGTGGTGCGCGGGCGCGCACCCCACCTGGAGGTGGAGGTCGCGCTGCGGGAGGGCCGGGTGACGGAGATCCTCCAGCGCGAGGCCGAGGGCGCCGAGCAGATCGTGGTGGGCGGCCGAGGGCTGGGCGGGTTCACCGGGCTGTTGCTCGGATCGGTCTCCCTGGCCCTGGCCGGGCGCGTGGCCGTACCGATCGTCATCGTCAGGGGGGTCTGGGAGCCGGCCCGCGGCCAGGTCGTCGTCGGTTTCGACGGCTCTGCCCACTCGACGGCGGCACTGGGGTACGCCTTCGCCGAGGCCGTCCGGCGCGGTGCCCGGCTACGGGCGATCCACGCCTGGCAGGTGCCCGTCATGGGGCCGGGTGCCATCGCGTACGCGCCACTGGTCGAGGACATCCTCGCCGGTGCGCGGAGCATCGCCGCCGACACGCTCACGCCCTGGCGGGAGAGGTACCCGAAGGTCGAGGTGGAGCAGACGGTGGTGTGCCGGCACCCGGCCGCCGCCATCTGCGAAGCCTCGGCCGCCGCGGACCTCGTCGTCGTCGGCTCGCGGGGAATGGGCAGACTCGGCTCGGCCCTGCTGGGGTCGATCAGCCACGGCGTGCTGCACCACGCGCACTGCCCGGTGGCGGTGGTCGGATCGTGATCGTCGCCTTGCCCGCCGGCCGAAGGTCCTGATCCCGGCACGGCTCGCCAGGAGGCTGGGAAAATGGGACGTTTGTCGGCCATCGCCCTTCTTGTGGGCACGATGGCCGGACTGCTGGCCGGTCTCGCGCTCCGCCTGACCGGCGCGGAGGCGGCCGCCGACATCGTGTGGGCAGTGGTCACCGGCGTGTCGCTGGTGCCCGCGACGGGATGGGTGGTGTCGGCGCTGCGGAGCGGCCGGATGGGTGTGGACGCCATCGCCGTCCTCGCCCTGGCCGGAGCGCTCGCCGTGGGGGAGTACCTCGCCGGTGCCCTGATCGGCGTGATGCTCGCCACCGGGCGGGCACTGGAGGAGCACGCCCTGCGCCGGGCCCGCCACGACCTGACCGCCCTGTACGAACGGGCACCGCACTCGGCCCGGCGCTACGAGAACGGGGTGCCGGACCTCGTGCCGGTCGAGCAGGTTCGCCCGGGCGACCTGCTGCTGGTCCCCAGTGGGGAGATGGTCCCCGTCGACGGCGCGGTGGTGGGCGATCTCGCGCTGCTGGACGAGTCGGCGCTGACGGGGGAGTCGGTACCGGTGGAGTACGCCGCGGGGGAGGGGGTGCGCAGCGGTGTGGTGAACGCCGGTGCCGCCTTCGACATGCGGGCCACCCGGACCGCGGCCGACAGCGCCTATGCGGGAGTGGTGCGGCTGGCGCGGCAGACAGAGACCGACAGCGCCCCCGTCGTACGGCTCGCCGACCGGTTCGCCTCCTGGTTCCTGCCGGTCACCCTGCTGCTGGCGGCGGCCGCCTGGCTGCTGTCCGGCCAGCCGGTACGGGCCGTCGCGGTACTGGTCGTCGCCACCCCCTGCCCGCTGCTGCTCGCCGCACCCGCGGCCATCGCCTCCGGGCTGTCTCGCACGGCACGGCACGGCGTGGTGGTCAAGGGCGGTGGAGCACTGGAGCGGCTGGGCCAGGCACGCACGCTCATCCTGGACAAGACCGGGACGCTGACCGCGGGCCGGCCCCGGGTGATCGACGTCGTGGCCGCGCCCGGCGTCCGTGCCGACGACGTGCTGCGCCTGGCCGCCGCGGTGGATCAGATGTCGTCGCACGTGCTCGCCGCCGCGATCGTCGACGCGGCCCGCGCGCGCGGTGCCGAGCTGCCGCAACCGGCCGAGATCCAGGAGAGGCCGGGCACCGGCACCACGGGGGTGGTGGACGGGCACCGGATAGAGGTCGGCAAGGCGACGACCTCCTCACCTTCGGAGTGGGAACGGATCCAGCGGGCGCGGGCCGCGCTGGACGGGGCCATGACCGTCTGGGTGACCCTGGACGGCCGGGCGGCCGGGGTGATCCTGCTCCGCGATGCCATCCGGGCCGACGCCGCGCGGACGCTGCGGCGGCTGCGCGCCGCGGGCATCGAGCGGGTGGTCATGCTCACCGGAGACCGGG
>NZ_JBEXUE010000365.1:0-10368 GCF_040614275.1 Streptosporangium sp. NPDC006013 | reverse complement strand
CCGTACTCCCCAGGCGGGGCGCTTAATGCGTTAGCTACGGCGCGGAAACCGTGGAGGTCAACGAGGGCATGGTGAGCCATCTGCGACGCAGCAGGCCCTGGCTTGAGGTGATCGCCGCTGACGCGGGGGACCTGGGCAAGCTGCTGAGGCAGGCCGGTCTGTCCCACGCCGACGCGATCGTCTCCTCCCTTCCCTGGACGCTGTTCGAGGAGGCGCGGCAGAGGCGCATCCTGGAGGAGATCTCGGCCTCGCTCATCCCCGGCGGCACCTTCAGCACCGTCACGACGCTGACCGTGCTGCCGCTACAGCGCTTCCGGCACTTCCGCGGCCTCATGGAGGACACGTTCACCACCGTCGAAAGCCTGGGCCCGATCTGGCGCAACGTGCCGCCCGCCCTGGTGTACACCGGGGTCCGGGCGGGTGAACGGCCGACGGAAGAGGTCTCCGGCGAGCCGGGCAAGGGTTGACCACCCGCCCGGCGAGCGGATCCTGACCACCTACCGCCAAGCCGCATATAATCGGTGATTATCATTTTCCACTTTTTGCCGTCGATGATCACATCACGGCTGCCGGCCTGGAGGTTCTCACCATGTCATCCGCCCCGCTACGCCCACAGAAGACCGCGATGCTGGTCGCCCAGCGGATCGTCGCCGACATCAACCGGCGCGGTAACACCGTGGGCGACCGCCTACCTCCCGAGCGCGTCATGCTCGACGAGTACGACGTGGGCCGTGGCACACTCCGCGAGTCCCTGCGCTTCCTCGAACTTCAGGGCGTCATCTTGCTCAAACCAGGGCCGGGCGGTGGCCCCATCGTCCAGCAGCCCGACGCCACCAGCCTGGCCACGGCGCTCACGCTGCTGCTGCAGTTCTCGAACGCACCATTTCGCACGATCGCCGAGGCGCGCACCGGCCTCGAGCCGATGATGGCGCGGCTCGCCGCGGAGCGGATGAGCGACGAGCGACTTGCGGATCTGAAGTCCAGCGTCGACAACATGCACGAGCACCTGGACGACGAGGCCGTCTTCCTGGACGAGAACAAGCGCTTCCACGACATCATCGCCCACGGCTCGGGCAACGCCATGTTCGGCTACATCGTCGACGCGCTGCTCGGGATCCTCGACGGCTCGGCGATCGGCATCGATTACCCGGAAGTACGCCGGTCCGCGGTGCACAAGGCACACCTGAAGATCTACGAGGCCATCGCCTCGCACGACCCGGCCGCCTCCTCCGAGGCGATGGCCGAGCACATCGACGCATACGTCAAGTACGCCGAGCGCAAGTTCCCCGAGGTGCTCGCCGCACCGATCGTGTGGAACAACATGTAACGATGTTCTCGCGGCTCCGGCGTCCTCGACTCTCCGCACCCGGGCGCAAGACCGTCGTGCGCCTCCTTGCTCTCCCCCTCGCACCGAAACATCTCCCGCTCTCGTGGCGTCGGAGCTCACCGTGCCGGAACCACCGGATCGGCGTTGAGTTCATGCGGCGCCGCCGCAGGATCCTTGAGCACAAGGCCGATATTAGGTTAGATTGATAATCATAGATTGATTTTCTATCAGCCTTGACCACCTGCCCGGCACGGGCGTGACACGAAGGGGGCGCGATGTCTGCCATCGAAGTGGAACAGCGCGGTTCGGCGGTCTGGATCCGGATCAACCGGCCTGAGCGTCGCAACGCCTATGACCTCGACATGGCGAGGGCCATGATCGCAGCGGTTGAGGACGCCGGTGAGGCCGACGCCGTGGTGATCACCGGAAGCGGGGGCTCATTCTGCGCCGGTGGCGCACTGAACCAGCTCGGTGAGCCGGACCCCCAGCAGCTGCGCGCGCTGTTCACCACCTCACTACGGCTCGTCGACGCGATCCGCGCCTGTCCCCGGCCGGTGATCGCCGCCGTCGACGGAGCGGCCGCCGGTGGCGGCAACGAACTCGTCGTTGCCTGTGACTTCGCGATCGCCACCTCTCGCTCCACTTTCGGGCAGACCGGCCCAAGGGTCGGCTCGGCTCCGGTGCTTGGTGCCACCAACCTGCTCGCCGTGCAGATCGGGGAGAAGCGGGCGAAGGAGATGGCGATGCTCTGCCGGCGTTACACGGCCGAGCAGGCGCTGGCCATCGGCCTGGTCAACGAGGTCGTCGGTGACGACGGGCTCGATGACGCCGTCGAGCGATGGCTTGCCGAGATCCACCGGCTGAGCCCGCGCTATCTCGAGATCACCAAGATCAGCTCGAACCAGTGGTGGAACCATTCCAAGGACAACATGAACTCCGGACTCGGGATGCTGATCCAGGCGATCGGCAGTGAGGACATGCTCGAGGGTGCCCAGGCGTTCCTCGAAAAGCGCAAGCCCGACTTCCGAAGCGACCGGAACGCCTCCACCATCGGCGGATAGGCTCACGTGTGATCTTCCGGTGCCGCAGCGCCACGTTTCCCGATCGCGAGGACTGGGCGCCGGCGGCCATGCGCGCCGCAACGCCGCCGAGCGTCCGAACCCGGTCCGGCTGAACACCACGGACACTTCTCAGCGCCGACCGGAAGCCGGCGGCACGGCGCTACTCCCGCTGTGGCAGCAGGACGGTGGAGTCGACCTCGATCCGCTTGTGCGCGATGCGCAGGCCCGAGGGGGTCTCGACGCACACGTCCCGGTAGCGCCCCGTCTGGAGTCGCGTCCTGCCGCGTTCGTGAAACACCGCCTGGAAGTAGGCGCCGGTCTGAATCATGCCGTTTGATCCAGGTTCGGCACGCACGCTGGAGATGAAGTGTCGACCGACCAGGATGGGTCGGCGGATATGGTCCCGGTACACGTCGAGGAATCCCTCGCCCCGCACCCGATGGCCGAAGCGGATCCCGATGAAGTCGGCTGAGGTGCCACTGAATCGCCTTACATTCCGGCGAATAATATGCATCAGATCACATGCCGCCACGGCGAGGCAACAGACGCGGCACGCCTTTTCAAACAGACGGTTGGCAGTCTGTGGCCATCGGCAACCGGACGGAGGACCGGCAGCCGGCACGCCCCGGACACGCCGGCGAATCCCCGGCCGACGTACGGGCTCACCCGGCGACCAGGATCCGCCCTGCCCCGTCCGGCGGCACATCCCGTCCACGCCTCTCGGCCACAAGGCGAGCACCGCTCTCCATTCCTACTTATCATGAACATTGTTATCCTTAAAGAGAGCCTGACATGAAGTTGTTTCCGCCGCCGGAGGACTCTCGATGACCACAGCAGCAGAGCTGCACTCGCCGCCCGCCTTTCCGCACCTCTTCTCCCCCCTGCAGGTGGGGACGATGCGGCTGCGCAACCGCGTGATGCTCCCGCCTCACGCCTCGGCGATCGGGAACATCTACGGCACCGATGACGACGCGGCCCGCAACATCGCCTACTTCGAGCAGCGCGTCCGCAACGAAGGCGTCGCCTGGGTCGGCAGCCTGTCGACCCATGTGAGGAACACCCTGATCCCGGGATTCGAACCGACGGGGGTCGGGGCGGCGACGACGGGATTCTTCCGCCTCCCGTTCTTCGTCGATCGGGTCCAGCAGTTCTGCGACACGATGCACTCGAACGGCGCGACGGTCACGGTCCAGATGGTGCACCAGGGCGGCATGCCACACGGCGCCTCACACGTGATGAGCTCGCCGGTCATCAACCTCATGCCGCACGTCATGGACCAGGACGACATCGACGCCTTCGTCGAGGAGTACGCCTACTCCGCCAAGCTCTCCATGGACGGGCGCGCCGACGGCGTCGAGCTCCACCTCAACCATGACGACGTCCACGAGTGGTTCCTCTCCCCGCTCACGAACCGGCGCGAGGACAAGTACGGCGGATCGCTGGAGAACCGTGCTCGGTTCGCCGTCGAGACCATGCAGGCGATCCGCGCGGTCATCGGCACCTCCATGACTCTCGGGATCCGGCTCAACATCCGGGAGGAGGTGCCCGGCGGTTACGACGTCGGCGGCGGAGTCGAGCTGGCCCAGTACTTCGAGTCGACCGGCCTCATCGACTACGTCCACGGGGTCATCGGGTCGCCCTGGGGCAACCCGAGCTACATCCAGCCGACGTACTTCGATCCCGCGCAGTGGTCCGAGCTGGCCGGAGAGCTCAAGCGGAGCATCTCGCTCCCCGTCATCCACACGGGCAGGATCAACAGCCCGGAGGTGGCCGAGCAGGTGCTCGCGGCAGGACACGCGGACGTCGTCGGCATGGCGCGGGCCCACATCGCCGACGGGGAGCTGCTCCTGAAGGCACGCGAGGGCCGCCTCCCGGACATCCGCCCGTGTGTCGGCGGCAACGAGTGCATCAGCCGTCGCTACGTCGAGGGGCTCGGCTTCGGGTGCGCCGTGAACCCCCGGACGAGCCACGAGGTCGAGGGCCCCTGGCCGAAGACACCCCGTCCCCGCACCCTGCTCGTCGTCGGCGGTGGACCTGCCGGCATGGAACTCGCGGCTCTGGCCCGCGAGGGCGGTCATGACGTCACCCTGTGGGAGGCGGGCGACGAACTCGGCGGCCCAGCGAGTCGTTCTACAGGAGCGCCATGCGATCTCTTCGGCGTTGTACACGGCAGGTACGTCTACTGTCAGTCCTGTCCATGGCGGTCATCATGTTGACCGCGTGTTCGAGTTCAGCGGGGACCAGCTCTGGTCAGGCGACCGGCGGTTCCGCCTCCGGCGCGCACCCACTGAGAGTGGTGCTCCCGGCGGAGCCGGCTACTTTCAACCCGGCACTCGCGCTCTACAGCACCCTGCGCATCGTGGGGCCGGTATTCGACCCGTTGGTCGGTTTCGACAAGGAGACGCTGGAGCCGAACGACTCCGGTCTGCTCACCTCCTGGGAACGGGTCTCGCCGACCGAGTGGCGATTCAAGGTCCGGGAGGGTGTGAAGTTCCACAATGGTGAGGAGTGGAACGCTACAGCGGCCGCTTTCACCATCGAAAAGTATCGGGACGAGCCGAAAAGCGGTTTCGCCCCGTACTACGCGCGAGTCACGGACGTGAAGGCCGAATCGGATGGCTCGCTGCTGGTGACGACGAACGTTCCCTACATCGCGATGCCGAAGGTGCTGACCACCGCGATGGGCCTGCCGCCGAAGTACTACGCGGAGGTGACCGGGGACAATTTCGGGAACAAGCCGATCGGTACCGGGCCCTTTGAGTTCGATTCGCTCCAGGCCGGCCAGAAATTCTCGGTCAAGGCGTTCAAGGATTACTGGCGAGGTGCGCCCAAGCTGGAGGGAATCACCTACTCGTGGGCCGCGGACGCGTCCACCCGCGCCGCACTGCTGCAGAGCGGTGGCGCCGACCTGGTCTCCGACCTTCCGAACGAGCTCATCGAGGAAGTCGACAGCGCACCCGGCACCAATGTTCTCTCCGCGCCGTCCCTTTACAAGATGGCGCTCAGCATGAACTCGAATGACGGCACGCTGAAGGATCCGAACCTTCGGAAGGCCGTGCAGGCGGCGATCGACTACGACGCCATCGTCAAGACGCTCTTCGGAGACGTCGGGGCACGGAAGTCGCCCTACTTCATCGGCGACCTGCTTCCGGAGAAGCCCGAGATCGGCTACCAGAAGTACGACCAGGCCAAGGCGAAGGCACTGGTCGGGGCCAGTGGTGGGACGCCCAGGCTCCGGTACCTGTACACGACGGGTTTCTACCCGAAGGACAAGCAGGTCGGCGAGGCGGTCTCGGCGATGCTGGAGGCGGTGGGCTTCCAGGTCGAGCAGGTTCCGATGGAGAACGCCGCGCTCCGCAAGGAGCGCAACACCGGGAACTACTCGATGTACATGGTGCAGAACTTCCCCGTCTTCGCCCACCCGGACTCGTTCATCGCCTTCTTCACCGGGAAGAACGCGGCGGTGAAGTACTGCACCGACCCGGCGGGCTACGACGCTCTCACCGCGGAGGCGCTCTCGGCGAAGGAGCAGGAGGCGAGTGACCAGGTCTACGACCGGGTCGAGAAGAAGGTCCTGGACTCCGACGCCTGCAACGCGGTGCTCTACGACCAGGTGATCTCCTACGGCATGACCGACAAGGTCAAGGGGTTCAAGTCCGCGCTCGACGCGGTCCCCTCGATGTACGAGGTCACGCTTGACAGCTGATTCGGGGCACCGGGGGTCTTCCGCCGAAACGGCGGAGGACCCCCACCTTCGCGTGGCGGAGCGGCCGGTGGGGGATTCTGGCTCGAACCCTGGTCTTTGACCGGTCGCGAGTGGATCCGGCCACCGCGCCCTCCTGGGAAGGAGATTGGCAGACTCCCGTTCGGGCGCCCAGCCGCAGACGATCCACTGTACGACTTCGTCCCACGATCGACTGATGAGTAAGTGATTGATGGGACATATGTCTTCTTGTATAAGGAATGTCTTGACCGTCCAGATCGGCTTCACTACGGTGAACATACCGACCGGCCGTTATCCATACCGTGAGTTTGAGATCACCGACCTGAGCCGGAGTGGCGATTCCATGGCCGTCGGGAGTCGGTGCCCGCGCTCACCATCGGGTTCTCACCTCCTCGGGGAACCGTTTTCTGTCACAGGCGCTGTCCGTCAAGGGAGGTCCGGATGACTGAGGAACGACGCATACTCGACGTCGACCGCCTGTCCGTCGTGCACCGCGCTCGGGGTCGCAGAGGCCATCCCGTCGTCGCGGTCGACGACGTCTCACTCGGCGTCGGGGCCGGCGAGATCGTCGGAGTCGTCGGCGAGTCGGGATCGGGGAAGACCTCGCTGGCGATGGCGGTCGCCGGCCTGGGGAAGATCTCCACCGGTAAGGTCACGGTCTCCGGCATCGAGATCGGCAAGCGGCTCTCGCGGAGCGCCAGGGCGGAGATCCAGGTGATCCTGCAGGATCCGCACGGCTCTCTCGACCCCCGCCAGAGCGTGCGTCGTGGGCTGCGGGAGCTGCGCGGCATCCATTCCGCGCGGACCGCCTGGGTGACGGACGAGGAACTGCTCGCCAAGGTCGGGTTGACCGCCGACCTGCTCGACAGGCTGCCTCACCAGATGAGTGGTGGCCAGGCGCAGCGAGTCTCGATCGCCCGCGCTCTGCTGCTCCGCCCGAGCCTGCTGCTCGCCGACGAACCGACGTCGGCTCTCGACGTGTCGGTCCAGGCGCAGATCCTCCGGCTGCTCCTGGAGCTGCGTCGCACCGAGGGACTGGCGATCCTGTTCATCAGTCACGACCTCGCCGTGGTGCGCGCCGTCTGCGATCAGGTGCACGTGATGCTGCGCGGCCAGGTCGTCGAGCACGGAGCCACCGCGGAGGTCTTCGACCATCCCGCGCACGAGTACACCCGCAGGCTACTGGCGGCGATTCCCGGCAGGCAGACGGTGAACCCGGCGGAGCAGGCCCATGTGTCAGACGACTCGATCCCCGGTGACGGTCATCGATCTCCCACCCCCGTTCTTTGAGAGGCCGACGTGATTAGGTTCCTCGCGGGCAAGGCGGTGCAGGGTATCGCCACCCTGATCATCGCGGTGTCCGTCGCCTTCTTCCTCGCCCGTGGTACCGGCAACCCGGTGAGGGAGATGCTCGGTGATCTCGCCAGCGCCGAGCAGGTCGCCCAGCTCAACGCCCAGCTCGGCCTTGACCGGCCGCTCTCCGTCCAGTACCTCCACTTTCTGGGGGACCTCGTGACCGGGAACCTGGGTGACTCGCTCCGATACGGCTCCAGCAACCTGGAGCTCATCCAGAGCCGGCTGCCGGCGTCGATCCAGCTGGCGGCGGCCGCGATGTTCATCGCAGTGCTCTTCGGCGTGCCCCTGGGTATCTGGGCCGCGCTGCGGGAAGGCCGGCTGGCGGACCGGCTGGCCTCGGCCGTGGCGCTGATAGGCCAGTCGATCCCGCTGTTCTGGCTCGGTCTGATGCTGATCCTGCTGTTCGCGGTGAGCCTCGGCTGGCTACCCGCCGGGCAGTCCACCGGGTTCAGCTCGCTGATCCTGCCCGCCGTGACACTGTCCACGTTACCGATGGCACAGATCGCGCGGCTCACCAGATCGAGCATGTCCGAGGTACTGGGCGAGGCGTTTCTCTCCGCCGCCCAGGCCCGTGGCATTCCCCGGTGGCGGATCGTGCTGATCCACGCCCTCCAGAACGCCTCGCTCCCGGTGATCACGATCATCGCCCTTCAGGCGGGAACCCTGCTCTCCGGGGCGATCACGGTCGAGTTCGTCTTCGCCTGGCCCGGACTCGGCACCCTTGCCACCCAGGCGGTTCAGACGAGGGACTTCTCCCTGATCCAGGCGATCGTGGTCTTCGGAGCCGCGGTGTTCGTGGTCGTGAACCTGATCGTCGACCTCCTCTACGGCGTCCTGGACCCGCGAATTCGGGACGGTGTCGCATGACCACGATCAACACGATCCAGAAGTCCCCGCGGACCACGCGGAAGCCCTCGGCGGTGCGGGCCCGCGGTACGGGCTCCGTGCTGGCCTTCGGGCTGCCGTTGGCGGTGATCGGTCTCATCTGCCTCGCCGCACCGCTGCTGCCGCTGCCGGACCCGGCGCTGCAGACACTCGGAGACGCGCTCCAGCCGCCGGTCTGGATGGACGGCGGCAACTGGTCGCATCCGCTGGGCACCGATCACCTCGGGCGTGACGTCCTGTCCCGGATCGTCCACGGCGGCCAGCTCACCTTCGTCATCGCGATCGTCGGCATGCTGGCCGGGGCCATCCCCGGCACGCTGGCCGGACTGGTGAGCGGGTTCTACCGGGGAGCGGCCGACGCGGTGATCTCCCGGTTCGTCGAGGCGCAGCTCGCCCTGCCGTTCATCCTGCTGGCCATCGCGATCATCGCCAGCCGCGGACGTTCTCTCGCCGTTCTGATCCTCGTACTGGCTCTGATCGGCTGGGCGCAGTACGCCCGGGTGGTCCGCGCCGAGACGCTGTCGCTACGGGAGCGTCCGTTCGTACTCGGCCTGCGCTGCGCCGGTGTGCCGACCCTGCGGATCCTGCTCCGGCACATGCTGCCCAACCTCGCCGGCACCGTTCTCGTCCTCACCACCCTGCAGATAGGAACGGTGATCCTGGCGGAGAGCGCGCTCAGCTTCCTGGGCCTGGGCGTGGTGTCACCGCAGATCAGCTGGGGCGCGATGCTCGCGGACGGGCGCGACCAGCTCTCGCACGCCTGGTGGGTCGCGGCCTTCCCCGGCCTGGCGATCACGATCGTCGTACTGCTGGTGAACCTGCTCGGTGACGCCATGCGCTCCTGGCTCGACCCGAAGAAGCGGAGGTACTGACATGGGTACGGTTCTCGAACTCCGTGATCTCACCATTGAGGCGGCGACCGCCCGAGGCACGCAGGTGCTGGTGGACGCCGTGGACCTGACCCTCGAAGGGGGAGAGATCCTCGGTCTCATCGGGGAGTCGGGCAGCGGCAAGACGACCACGGTGCGGAGCGTCCTGGGCTTGCTGGACCGCAATGTCTCGGTGGCCTCAGGCGAGGTCGTCGTGCTGGGTGAGCAGGTCCAGGCGCCGGGAAGGCAGAACGTCGACAAGGTCCGCGGACGTCATGTCGGAATGGTCTTCCAGGGGGCGTCGTCCTCGCTCAACCCCCTGATGAGGGTACGGCGCCAGCTCCGTGAGGTGGTCCGCACCCACCTGCCGAAACTCTCTGCCGAGGAACGGGACGCGCGGATCGCTCATGTGATCAGCCGGATGGGCTTCACCGAGGTGGATCGGGTGCTCGACTCCTTCCCCCATCAGCTCTCCGGGGGAATGCGCCAGCGGATCGCCATCGCACTCGCGGTGGTCACGGAGCCGGAGGTGCTGATCACCGACGAGTGCACCTCGGCGCTGGATGTGACCACCCAGGCGGAGGTCGTCGGCCTGCTCGGCTCGCTGACGGCCGGATCCGGGATGGGCACGGTGTTCGTGACTCACGACCTCATGCTGGCGAGCGAGATCTGTAACCGGATAGCGGTGATGTACGCCGGTCAGATCGTGGAGATGGGCACGGCGAAGGACGTCGTCCACCGTCCCCGGCACCCCTACACGCGGGCCCTGCTGGCGGCCATCCCGAGCTGGGACGGCGGCGAGATCAAGGCGATCGACGGGGCCGCTCCCAGGATCACCGAGGACTGGACGGGATGCCGGTTCGCCCCGCGCTGCCCCCGCGCCGAGCAGATCTGCACGGCCGGTCAGGTCCCGTGGGTCGAGGTCCCGGGTGGTGACCACGCGCGATGTCACTTCGCGCTGGAGAACGACCGGGGCGAGGCGTTCCTGCCCGCCTCGTCCCAGGCGTGAACGCCCTGACCGCGCCCGAGGGCCGGCCTGAGAGCCGGTTCGTCGCCTCGGTGGCCGACGGCCCGGTGGCGACGGTGACCTGGTCCCGGCCCGAGCGGCGTAACGCCATCGGACAGGAGGTCTGCGACGAACTGGTC
>NZ_JBEXUE010000364.1:0-10372 GCF_040614275.1 Streptosporangium sp. NPDC006013 | reverse complement strand
TGTTCTGATCTCCCTGGAGTCGGCCGCCGCGACGAAGTCCCTGGACGGCTGCCTCTACATGATGGACAACAGCGTCGGCGGGTCGCGAGATCTCGCGAGGCGGGCGGCGCCGCGCACTAGCGGGAGCCGCCGGCCACGGCGGGCAGGACGGTGACCGTGTCGCCGTCGGCGACCGGGGTCTCCAGCCCGCCCAGGAATCGGACGTCCTCGTCGTTCAGGTAGACGTTCACGAAGCGGCGCAGCGCGCCCTTGTCGACCAGGCGCTCCTTCAGCCCGGGGTGCCGGGCCTCCAGGTCGCCGATCAGCTCCTCAAGCGTGGCGCCCTTGGCGTCGACGGCCTTGGCACCGTCGGTGTAGGTGCGCAGGATGGTCGGGATGCGAACCTCAATGGCCATCGCGGGTCAATCTCCTTGTGTCGTCTTGGGAGTAATAGCCCACCGGTTTCGGAACACCGGCGAGCACCGGGGGATTCCAGAAAAGCCGGTCAGCGACAGTCGTAGACGACCACGAAAGGCGTGTGCGCGAACAGGAAGTTCTGCACGGGCGCGATGCCCGCGTGCCGTGCCCGTGGGCCGGGACGCGAGCGCACGACGTCCTCCTGGCTCGGGGCGGCGGTCAGCATGCCCACCAGCTTACCCAAAGGGACAATCCACCACACGGCCGTACACCCGGGACGGTCACCCGGAGGTGATCGTCACCTTCTCCTCGCTCACGACACCGTCGACGATCCGGTACGAGCGGAACTCGGCCTCCGCACCCAGTTCCTCCCGGGTGGAGACCAGCACGTAGTGGGCTCCCGGCTCGGCGGCGTAGGAGATGTCGGTGCGGGAGGGGTATGCCTCGGTGGCGGTGTGGGAGTGGTAGATCACCACCGGCTCCTCGTCGCGGTCGTCCATCTCCCGCCAGACGCGCAGCTGCTCCAGCGAGTCGAACCGGTAGAACGTCGGCGACCGCTCGGCGTTCTCCATGGCGATGAACCGTTCGGGAGAGTCGGAACCGACGGGCCCGGCGATCACACCGCAGGCCTCGTCGGGGTGGTCCGCCCGAGCGTGCGCGATGATCTTGTCAACCAGTTCCCGAGAGATCGTGAGCATGCCTGAAAGCTACCAAAGGGCTCGGACCAGGGTGTCCTGGAGGTAGGTCAGCCAGTCGTAGATGACGTACACCGGATAACGGGGGTCGTGCTCCGACATGTCGGCGATCTCGTCGTGCACCTCCTCGGTCACCTCCAGCCGGGTGCCGAGCGTGAGCCGCACGTCGTTCAGCGCGCGCATCCACGCCTCCGCCTGCTCCCTGGTCAGCTCGACCCGGCCGGGCTCGGCGCTGTCGAGCATCGCCTTGGCGTCGGCCCGCTTGCCCTCGCGCAGCGTCGCCTCGGTGTACCGGCGAAACTCCGCGGCCGCCTCGCCGTCCTCGTACGCCGAGGGGAACAGCCTGGCCAGCACCGGATCGTTGGACTGCTCGGACGCGCCGATGCCGAGCGCCCTCTCCAGCGGATCGTCGCCGGTCTCCCCCGGCTCTATCAGGCCCAGGGTCTGGGTGACCAGCGAGCGCAGGATCGACACCTCGGCGGCGTCGAAACCCGTGATCACACCGCCCTCGCGCCCCGGCTTGAACCCCGAACTCATCTCTCGCCCACCATTCCTCGCGGGCTCCGCCAGAGACCCGCCCGTCGTCTGGGATCGACCCGCCGCCCGCCGCCGCACGACGACGGACCGCGACGGGCGGCACCGGACCGCCCGCCCGCTCACGAATCCCGCTGGACCGTGGCCCACAGCCCGTAGGAGTGCATGATCTGCGCGTCGCGCTCCATCTCCTCACGGGTGCCGCTGGAGACCACCGCCTTGCCCTTGTGATGCACGTCGAGCATCAACTTCTCCGCCTTCTCCTTGGAGTACCCGAAGACGGTCCGGAAGACGTACGTCACATAGGACATCAGGTTGACCGGGTCGTTCCAGACGATCGTCAACCATGGCAGATCGGGTCTTACGTCGATTGACGGACGCTCGACCTCTGTTGGAGCGGTGCTACCCACATTCACCAGTCTGCCCTACCCCGGGATTAGTCTTCGACTCGTGACAGAGAGCATGAGCACCGCGTTGCTTACCGATCACTATGAGCTGACGATGCTGGAGGCGGCGCTGAGAAGCGGCGCCGCCTCCAGGCGGACGGCCTTCGAGGTGTTCGCGCGGCAGCTGCCCGGTGGGCGGCGCTACGGGGTCGTCGCGGGTACCGGCCGGGTGCTGGAGGCGCTGGAGTCCTTCCGCTTCGACGAGGAGTCGCTGGCGTTCCTCGAAGACAATCGGATCGTCGACGAGCCCACCCTGGCCTTCCTCGCCGGATACCGGTTCTCGGGGGACGTGGACGGCTACGCCGAGGGCGAGTGCTACTTCCCCGGTTCCCCGATCATGACGGTGGAGGGCACGTTCGCCGAGGCGGTGCTGCTGGAGACCGTGATCCTGTCGGTGCTCAACCACGACTGCGCGATCGCCGCCGCCGCCGCTCGCATGGTCGGCGCCGCCGGGACCAGGCCGATCATCGAGATGGGCTCGCGACGTACCCACGAGGCGGCGGCCGTGGCCGCCGCTCGGGCCGCCTACCTCTGCGGGTTCTCCTCCACCTCCAACCTCATGGCGGGCCGCGCGTACGGCGTGCCGACGGCCGGGACCGCGGCCCACGCGTTCACCCTGCTCCACGACTCCGAGGAGCAGGCTTTCCAGGCCCAGATCACCTCCCTCGGCACCGGCACCACGCTGCTGGTCGACACCTACGACGTGGCCCAGGCCGTACGGACCGCGGTGGAACTGGCCGGCCCCTCCCTCGGCGCCGTCCGCCTCGATTCCGGCGACCTCGTCCAGGTGGCCCACGAGGTCCGCGAGCAGCTCGACGCGCTCGGCGCGCAGCAGACCCGGATCATCGTCACCAGCGACCTCGACGAGTACGCCATCGCGGCGCTGTCGGCCGCGCCCGTGGACGGCTACGGCGTCGGCACGTCGCTGGTCACCGGCTCAGGCTCGCCCACCGCCGCCCTGGTCTACAAGCTCGTCGCCCGCGCCGACGCCGGCGGGATCATGCGGCCGGTGGCCAAGAGATCGGTGGGCAAGCCCAGCAGGGGCGGCCGCAAGAACGCCTTCCGCAGGCTCGACCCGGCGGGCACGGCGGTCGCCGAGCTGGTCACCGTCTCCGCCGACCTTCCCGCGGACGCCCGTCCGCTGCAGGTCCCGCTGGTCAGGAAGGGCGAGATCGTCGGCCGCGAGAAACTGGACGCGGCCCGCGCGCGGCACCGAGAGGCCCTCGCCGAGCTGCCGGCCAACGCCCACCAGCTCTCCCGGGGCTACGCCGCGCTGCCCACCGTGTTTGACTGACCGCATGCCAACCGCACTGATCATCGTCGATGTCCAGAACGACTTCTGCGAGGGCGGCAGCCTTCCGGTCGGCGGCGGCGCCGAGGTGGCCGCCGCCATCTCCCGGTACACCGCCTCGCACGACTACGACCACGTCGTGGCCACCCGCGACCACCATGTGGACCCCGGCTCCCACTTCGCCGCCGAACCCGACTACGTGAACTCCTGGCCCGTCCACTGCGTCGTCGGGACGACCGGTTCGGACTTCCATCCGGCCTTCGACACCGGACGGGTGGAGGAGGTGTTCAGCAAGGGGGCCCACGCCGCCGCCTACAGCGGCTTCGAGGGCGTCACCCCCGACGGTACGAGCCTGGCCGACTGGCTCGGCGAGCGCGGCGTGGACACGGTGGACGTCGTCGGCATCGCCACCGACCACTGTGTGCGGGCCACCGCCCTGGACGCGCTCGCGCACGGCCTCTCCGTCCGGGTGCTGCTGGATCTCACCGCGGGGGTGGCCGCCCCGACCACCGAGGCCGCCCTCGCCGAGCTCGGCTCCGCCGGAGCCCGTCTCACCGGCACCCCGGTGGTCCGCCCGGCCTGACGGTCGTACCCCCTTGGCACGGTTCCCCGTGCTGTCCGGGAGCCCGGCGGGGGAAGGCCGTCAGGAGTGCCCACTCCGGGCATTCGAACGACTACCGGATCGGCATGGGTGGGTAAATCCGACCACCACCCGCCGCGACAGGAGTATCACGGAGAGCTGAGACCTCTTACTACCGGTGGTGACCTCATATGTTCGTGCTCGGTGTCTCCTGGCTGGTGCTGACCCCGCTGTGCCTGTGGAACCTTTTTCGCGGCGGGACGCTGGTGCGGCTGACGAGCGTGCTGGCGCTGGTCTCCCTGGAAGTGGCCACGATCTGGACCACCACCACGATCCAGATCCCCCCGCGGACCCTCATCGCCGCGCCCCCGCCCTCGGCGGCCCGGATACCGGCACCGGCTCCGGCGCCGGCACCGCAGGCGGCTCAGCAGGGCGCTCGGGACGTGCAGAGCGCCTCCTGCCCCGGCAGGATGCCCGCTCCCGAGCGAGTACGGCTGGCCCGCCGCCAGGGCGCGCTGCGGGGTGTGACGCTCTTCTGGACGGCCAGGGCCGACGAGTGCGACACCGCGACCGTGGTCCTGCGCCACCGGAACCGCACGATCAGGGTCTGGATGCGCGACGGCGAGGCGGAGAGTCGCACCTCGGGTGCCACGACGCGGCCGGTGAGCGTCACCGGCGGCGTGGCCTCCCTGCAGGTGCCGCTCGCGCAACCGGTGCGCGGCGAGGGCGGGTTCCGGGCGATCGACGGCCGGACCGGCAGGCCGATCGCCCTCGGCTGACCGGGCCGCGCCCGGCGCGAACGCCGGTGCGACCCGGTGGCCGGGTCAGTGGGAGCGCTGGGTGGCCCAGTGGCGGATCTTGTCGATCCGCTCCTGGATCTGCTCCGCGGAGGCCTGCGCGATGGCGGGGCCGCCACAGGACCTGCGGAGCTCGGCGTGGATGACGCCGTGCGGCTGGCCGGTGCGATGGTTCCAGGCGCCGACGAGGCCGTTGAGCTCCTTGCGGAGGTTGGCGATCAGCTCGTGCGGGGCGAGCTGCGGCTCCTTGGGCTCGGGCCTGTTCCGCCTGGCCTTCAGCTGATCGGACTGGCGCTTGCTCAGCAGGGTGCGGACCTGGTCGGGCTCCAGCAGACCCGGCAGGCCGAGGAAGTCCTCCTCCTCGGGGGAACCGGTCTCCGCGGCGCTGCCGAACTCGCCGCCGTCGAAGAGCACCCGGTCGAAGGTGGCGACCGCCTCCAGGGTCTCGAACGGCAGCTCGTCACCCAGGACGTCGGGATTGTCCTTTTTGCGCTGGGCGTCCTCCAACAGGAAGTCGTCCAGCCCCTCCTCCGGGGGCTTGCGGTCGAGCACGTGGTCGCGCTCGGCCTCCAGCTCCGCCGCCAGCCCCATCAGGGTCGGCACCGAGGGCACGAAGACGGACGCGGTCTCGCCTCTCTTGCGGGCGCGGACGAAGCGGCCGACCGCCTGCGCGAAGAAGAGCGGGGTCGAGATGCTCGTGGCGTAGACGCCGACGGCCAGGCGCGGGATGTCGACGCCCTCGGAGACCATCCGGACCGCGACCAGCCAGCGCTGCTCGGAGGCGGAGAACTCCTTGATCTTCTTGGAGGCCGCCGGGTCGTCGGAGAGCACGACCGTGGCGCCCTCGCCGGTGATGGTCCTGATGTGGCGGGCGTAGGCGCGGGCGGTCTCGTGGTCGGTGGCGATGACCAGGGCACCGGCGTCGGGCACGCCCCTGCGCACCTCGGTCAGCCGCCGGTCGGCCGCCCGGAGGACCTGGCGGATCCACTCGCCCTTCGGGTCGAGCGCGGCCCGCCACGCCTGGCCGAGCTGGTCCTTGGTGAGCGGGGTGCCGAGGGTCGCGGCGATCTCGTCGCCGGCGCGGGTCCGCCAGCGCATCTCACCGGCGTAGGCGAGGAAGATGACCGGGCGGACGACACCGTCGGCGAGCGCGGGACCGTAACCGTAGGAGTAGTCGGAGACACTGCGCCTGACCCCGTCGCCGTCTTCGGCGTAGGTGACGAAGGGGATCGGGTTGATGTCGGATCTGAAGGGGGTGCCGGTCAGGGCGAGGCGCCGGGCGGCGGGCTCGAACGCCTCCCGTACGCCGTCGCCCCAGGACTTCGCGTCGCCCGCGTGGTGGATCTCGTCGAAGATCACGAGCGTCTTGCGCGCCTCGGTGCGTGCGCGGTGCAGTGCCGGATGCATCGACACCTGGGCGTAGGTGATGGCCACCCCGACGTAGTCGCGGGAGGTCGCGCCCTGGCTGTTCTTGAACTCGGGGTCGATCGCGATGCCGACCCTGCCCGCGGCGTCCGCCCACTGCTGCTTGAGATGCTCCGTCGGTGTGACGATGGTCACAGCCCGGATGATCCCTCTGGACAGCAGGTCGCTGGCGATGCGGAGGGCGAAGGTCGTCTTGCCCGCACCCGGCGTGGCGACCGCGAGGAAGTCGCGCGGCTCACGGCTGGAGTACAGGTCAAAGGCCTCCTGCTGCCACGCGCGAAGCTTCGGCGCGGTGCCCCAGGCGGCACGGTCCGGATATGAAGGCGAGAGGTGGGATGCGGCGAAAGTGCTCACAGTGTCACCAGAGTAATCTGCGTCGCCGACAAGACGTGCCGATCGGCCGAGATCCTCGCCAAGGTCGCCTCCACGTGCTAGGTGTTCCGTCCCCCGGATCCTTCGCCCGCCGCGTCGCCGCCGATCGACGGGGCACGCCGCGGCTCACGGAGGCCGGGCGTCAGCCCAGACCCGCGATCACCGTATCGATCTTGGCCCGCGACACGGGATCGTCCGGCTGGGCCATCCCGACCACGACCACCGGGCGCCCGCCGCCACCTGTGAGGAAGACCACGCGAAGGTAGGCCGGCCGGTTCACGATGTCCAGGTACTCGGCGCGCAGCGAGCGGGCGTGCCCGGTGCGCGCACCCACGGCGATCTCCGTGTCGTCCACGACCTTCACCTTGTCGCCGTGGAGCAGGAGCCGCCCGTACAGGTCGCTGAGCTCGGCCGCGGCGGCGCGCACGTCGGCCGCGGGCTCCGCCGGCCTGACCATCACCGTCGTGTTGACCCCGTCGCCCGCGACCGAGGTGAACCCCGTGACGGGCGGCACCGTGCCCGCGAGCCAGCCCTCCGGCAGCCGGTAGCCGACCCCCGCGACCGGATCGGTCACCCGCCCCGGCGGCGGGTCCGGCACCGACCGCAGCACCAGCACGACCGCGCCGGCGATGACGCCGCCGCCGACGACCAGGGTGAGCAGTACGAGCAGCAGGCCGCGCAGGCGCCCGGGGCGGGGCTGGGGCGGGGCGATGGGCGTGCCGTACCAGCGGGCCGAGGGCGGGAGGTCGTCGCCGGGCTCGGGTATCCGGGGAGGCCAGGTGAGGTGGGAGCGGCTGTCGGACGGCTCGGACTCCGGCGGCGGCCAGGGACGGCGCTCGTCGTCGAGATCCGGGTCGCCGGGCGGCCACCCCTGGTCTTCCGCCTTCCGTGCAGCCTTCTGGGCGGCCTTTCTGGCCCGCCGGGACCGGCGCCCCCCGTCACGACCGGGCTCGTCCAACGGGTCCGACCGGCGAGGTCGTTCGTGCACGGGGCCTCCTCCCGGCGGTCACGGTCCTACCGTCCTACCATGCATCCCACGGCGTGGTCCGGCTATGGGTGATCGCTGTTACAGGAGTGACCAATGAGTCATGAGATGTCCCGCATACGCCGGGCCACGATCACCCCGAAGAGCCCCAGGGAGGCCATCAGGACGACGATCATGGTGTAGCCGGTGGCGATGTCGTCGTGGCCGATCAGGTTGATCAGGACGCCGGCGAAACCGATGGTGAGAGCACCGCCCAGGGTGTCGACGACCTGGAGCGCGGCGGAGTTGGCGCCCTGCTCCGCGTCGGGTGACTGGCGCATCGCGGTGATGTTGATACTGGTGGTGCCGATGCCCATGCCGAACCCGGCGACGACCCAGGCGGGCACGGTGACCCAGCCGGTGATACCGGGTACGAGCGCGAGCAGGGTCAGCAGGATGCCCGCGGTGATCGCCGCGGAGCCGATCCCGACCAGCAGGGGCCGATCATATGAACGGCGGCTCTGCAGGTAGGAGCCGGTGGTCCAGCCCAGGGCGCCGGTGGTGAGCGCGACCCCCGCCTCGGCGACGGAGAAGCCTCGCACCTCGGTCAGGAGCAGCGGGATGAAGGAGTTGACCGCGAAGAAGGCCGAGGCGAGCACCCCGCGCATCATGATCGTGGTGGGCAGGCCGCGGCCGAACCTGAGTGCCCCGGGTGGCAGCAGCCTGGGCAGCCCCACGGCGAGGAACACCAGCCCGGCCACGACGGCGACCCCGCCGGGCACCGGGGTGCTCTGCAGGCGGTCCACTCCGTACAGCAGCGCCCCGCCACCGCCCGCCGTGGCGATGGCGGCCAGGGTCATCGCCAGCGGCCTGGACCGGGGCCCGGTGGAGGGCTCGGGTGCCTGGTCCTGCCGGGCACGCAGCGCGGGCAGGAGCATCACGAGGGCGGGGACGACGAGCGGCACGATGCCGTAGAAGACCCACCGCCAGCCGGCCGTCTCGGCGATGATCCCGCTGAGGGCCGGCCCGAGCAGGGCGGGGAGCACCCAGGCGGCCGACAGCGCGGCGAACACCCGGGGCCTGGTCTCGGGGACGTAGACCCGCGCGATCATCACGTAGATCGCCACGATGACGGCACCGCCGCCGAGGCCCTGCACCGCCCGCGCCACGATGAACAGTTCCTTGGTCCCGGCGGCCCCGGCCAGGGCCATACCGGCGGTGAACAGTCCCACGCCGAGCAGGAACGGCCAGGCGTGCCCCCGCCGGTCGGACCAGAGGCCGGCGACCACGTTGGCGAGCAGGCCGGAGATGAGGAAGGCCGAGAAGCTCATCCCGTACAGGTCCAGGGCGTCGAGATCCGCCGAGACGGCGGGCATCACCGTGCCCACGGACATGCCCTCGAAACCGATCAGCGTGACGACGAGCAGGATGCCGAGGGAGGCGGTGCGGTACTGGGGTCCGAAGAGCCGGGGGGATTCGTATGGAGCGTCAAGCGCCTTCGGTACTGTCACCTGTCAAGGGTAGTGTCCGCCCCGGCTCTCGGTATGCGACCCACATCTCCTGCATCCTGAGAGCCTGGCCGGAGGTGAACCCGGACATGCAGCGGTCGTCGGAGTAGTCCATGAAGTTGTGGATCGGGTCGGGCCCGCCCCCCTCGCAGGTGTCCTTGACCAGCGGGCAGCCCTCGGTGGGCTTCCCCTCGGGCGCGGTGTCGGCAACGCCGTCGCCCGCGGCCTCGCAGCCCTTCTCGAAGGTGTGCAGCAGCCCGAGCCAGTGACCGATCTCGTGGACCCCGGTGAACCCCCGGTCGAAGCTGCGCATCGCCCCGCCGGGCAGGCTGCGCCAGTCGACGACCACACCGTCGAGAGCCGGCTCCTTCCGGTATCCGTAGGGGTAGGTGGAGTAGCCGAGCACCAGCTCGCTGAGCTGGGCGAGGTAGAGATTGAGCGTCTCGGGGCCGCCCCTGCGCATCCGCTTGATCGCCCGCTCGTGGGTGACGGGGTCGCGGAACCAGGCCGGGTTGACGGTGCGGGTGACGCCCTCCAGCCTGAACCGGATCCCGGTGTCCGCCCCGCCGAACTGCCCGGAGTAGGCGGCGTTGAGCGTGGCGAGCTGGTCGCGTACGGCGAAGTCGGGGGCGCCGAGGCGACCGTCGGTGATGACGTGCACCCAGGTGGGCACGGTGACCGGAAGCACGAGCGGAAGCGATCTCGACCGGGACCGTCCGTCGACGGGCAGGCGGGCGGGCGGCGCGACGAACGGCGCGGGGGATGACACCGGGGATGGCATGGGCGGCTCGGGCCCACGCCCCGGCGGCACGGGGCGGACCGCCCCCCGCACCATGACGTGAGCCGCTCCGGAGGCGAGGGCGCACCCGGGCGCGGTGGGTTCTCGGCCGGGAACGGGCACCGCCAACAGGCATGCGGAAAGAACGGCGATCGCACGCCGAAACATGGACTCCCCCGACAGATCCCAGCCACTGGTCGCTCGCCGCCCCCCGGCGACATCCCGACCGTAGCCTCATCGGTGGCGATCACCCACGAGCAACACTCACTCCTTGTTGCCGTCTTCACCCTTCGGCAGACCCGAGTAGATCTCCTTGCACTCCGGGCAGACCGGGAACTTCTGGGGGTCGCGGTTGGGCACCCAGACCTTCCCGCAGAGCGCGCGGACCGGTGTCCCGCTCAGCGCGCTCTCCATGATCTTGTTCTTCTCGACGTAGTGGGCGAAGCGCTCGTGGTCGCCGTCGCCGTGCGACAGGTCCGGCCGGACGTCGCTCTCAGGGAGAATCTTCGTACTCACCCTGGTGATTTTATGCCCGCACCGCCGCGCCCCGGTCACCGGCGCGACACCCCAGGCCCGGCGATCGAGC
>NZ_JBEXUE010000363.1:0-10445 GCF_040614275.1 Streptosporangium sp. NPDC006013 | reverse complement strand
CGATGCCTGAGGTCAAGGTCTCCCACCTGTCCAAGACGTTCGCCGACAACGCCGTCCTGCACGACGTCACCTTCACCGCCGCGCCGCCGCGGGTAGGGCGCCGGGTGCCTCAGGGGTAGGCGGCGGCATAGCCGCGGGAGATGGCCAGGACCTTGGAAACGTACGACCAGGAGTGGTTGTAGAACCAGATGGCCTTCTCCAGCTTCTTGCCGCCCTGGGCCGCTCCGTTGGCGCACAGGTAGTTGGCCGCCGAGGGGACCGCGTCGTAGGGGCTCCAGATGTCGGCGACGCCGTCGCCGTCGCCGTCCACGCCGTAGGCCTTCCAGGTGGCGGGCATGAACTGCATCGGTCCCTGCGCGCCCGCGGAGGAGGGGCCGTTGTTGCGCCCGTGGGAGCTCTCCACCTGGCCGATCGCGGCCAGCACCGTCCAGGAGAGCCCCGGGCAGACCGCGGCCGAGGCGCGATAGAGCTCCAGGTAACTGCCGGGTCTGCCGACCGTCACCCGGGCCGCCTTCGCGGGCTTGCCGGTGCCGGTCTTCGCCGGGGCCGCCTTGTCCACGGTGGTCTTGTCCGTGGTGGCCTTGTCCGCGCCGGATCCACCGACGGCGACCACCTGGGAGCCTGAGCCGAGCAGCCTGCCCACCCGGGCCTTGAGAACGGCGGTGGCCTTCTCGGGCCCGTGCACGAGCAGCGCCACCCCCGGCGGCAGGCCCAGCCTGCGGCCGGTCTCCTCCCCCACGATGCCGTCCACGCCCGGCAGGCCGAAGGTGGCCGAGGCCGCGGCCCGTAGCCGGGGACCGTCGTCCACCTGGTACTCCGCACCGAGGACCAGTCCCAGGCGGCGCGCCGCCGAGCTGTCCGCGACGAACTCGCCCCTGGCCAGGGCGCTCCACACCCCCTGCTGGTCGGCGACGGCCCTGGGGACCCACGCCCGGAAACGGGCGGGATCGACCGCGAGGAGGTTGAGTCCGACCCCGGACACCTTGACCGCCCCGCCGTCGAAGGAGTCGATCTTCTGGACGTGCTTGAGCCGGGAGATGTCCTCCTTGGTCTGCTCGGTCAGCGTCGACGGGGATATGACCAGCAGCCGGGGCGGGGTGGAGGTGAGCCCTGGGCCGTCCGCCCCTTGGGGGCCGGGGGCCGCGGACGGCTGCGAGGCCGGGGTCTCCGGGGCGGTCTCCGCACCCGCGGGATTGCCCGGGCCGGGGCTCTCGCGGTCCGGGCCTGCCGGATCCGGGCTTTCGGGGTTCTCCGGGTCTGCCGTGGTCGGCGGGGTCGGCGGCTGGCTGACCACCGGCGCGATCGCCGCCAGGTCCCGGATGCGGGACTCCATGACGGTGTTCCCGTCCAGGGCCGCGGAACGGCCGCCGGTGATCATCGCGAGCGCGACGCCACCGAGAGCGGCAAGTACGGCCAGAGCAACCATCACTGGGACGAATGCCCTCAACCCGGGAAGACGTGACACCGCGCTCACGTTAGCCTCAACGGACCCCGCCAGGAGCCGTTGCCTGGAAAATCACTTGCCGAGAAGCGATCCGGTGCGGAATCGTCGGCATGTTCCACCCACATAGAGCATCAGGGAGTGTCAGTGGTCGGGCCGTACCGAGGGCTCTTCAGCACTCCCGGCGTCAAGGGTTTCGTCATCGCGGGATTCTTCGGGCGGATGCCCATGTCGATGCTCGGCATCGGCGTCGTGCTGCTCATCGAGGCGCTCACCGACTCCTACGCGACGGCGGGAGCGGTCGCGGCCACCGTCAGCGTCTCCTTCGCCGTCGCGGCTCCCCTGTCGGGACGCCTGGTGGACAGGTTCGGCCAGGCCAGGATAGTCATCCCGCTCACCCTGGCGCACGGCGCCACGCTGACCGGCCTGATGCTCTGCGCCGAGTTCGGCGCCCCCCGGTGGACGCTCTTCGCCACCGGGGTCGCGGTCGGCGCGACCGCGCTCTCGCTCGGCTCGCTCGTGCGCGCCCGCTGGTCGCACCTGCTGGGCGGGACGGCGAGGCTGCACACGGCGTTCTCCTTCGAGTCGGTCGCCGACGAGGTCATCTTCGTCGCGGGCCCGGCGCTGGTCACCGCCCTGGCCACCATGATCAACCCGTACGCGGGCCTGATCGTGGCTCTGACCTGCACGATCGTGGGCACCATCGCCTTCGGGCTGCAGCGTGGCACGGAGCCACCAGTCCGCCCCAGGGAGGAGCGCTCGGGCACCCCGATCACCATCCCCGGCGTCGCCCTGATGTCATGCGCCTTCCTGGCGATGGGGGCGGTGTTCGGCTCGGTCGACCTGGTCACGGTGGCGTTCGCCGAGGAACAGGGCGTCAAACCCGCCGCCGGACTGCTGCTCGCCTCGTTCGCCGGCGGGAGCCTGGTCTCCGGGCTCTGGTACGGCGCGCGGCAGTGGACCGTCTCGCTGCGCGGCAGGTTCATCGGCTCGCTGGCGGTGTTCGCCGTGGGCCTGACCCCGATCACGCTCATCGACGACGTCAGGGTCATGGCGGGCGCGCTCTTCCTGGCCGGGCTGGCCATCTCCCCGACCGTCATCACCGGCTACAGCCTGACCGAGCAGCTGGTCCCCGCCCATCTGCTCACCGAGGGCATGGCCTGGATCTCGACCTCGGTCGGGTTCGGCGTGGCGATCGGCGCGTGGGCGGGCGGCAGGCTCACCGACGCGTTCGGCGCCTCCAACGCCTACGGATTCTCCTTCGTCTGCGCCCTGCTGGCCGTGGCGATCGGCGTCGGCGGCTCCGCCTGGCTGCGAACCCCTGTCGCCCAGCAGTAATCATGAGTATTGTTCATATTCGCTGGCGGAGCGAGTGACGAACCGGCGGTAACCCGCGTCCCAGGGGCGTCGACGCCCACGACAGGGCCGGGTGACGCCCGCAGGGCAGGAGTGAACATGGGCGAGACCTTCCGCAACTGGGCAGGGAACCAATCCGCCACCCCCACGGAGGTCCGTACGCCGTCCTGCGCCGAGGAGGTCTCGCGGGCGGTGCGCGACGCCGTCGCCTCGGGACGCCGGGTGCGGATGACCGGCACCGGGCACTCGTTCACCTCGGTCGCCCTGACCGACGGCATCCTGCTGCGGCCGGACGCGCTGACCGGGATCCGCGAGGTGGGAGACGGCTGGGTGACGGCCGAGGCGGGGACGACGATCGGCGTGCTCAACGGGGAGCTGCACCAAAGGGGTCTGGCCCTGGCCAACATGGGCGACATCGACGCCCAGACCCTGGCCGGGGCCATCCAGACCGGCACCCACGGCACCGGCAGGGACATCGGCGGACTGGCCGACCAGGTGCTGGCCCTGGAGATGGTGCTCGCCGACGGCGAGATCGTCACAGTCCGCGGCGACGGCGAGGGGAAGATCCGCGGGGTGGCCGAGCAGGACCTGTTCGACGCGGCCAGGGTGGGCCTGGGCGCACTCGGCGTGGTGACCGCGGTGACCTTCCGGGTGGAGCCCTCCTTCCTGCTGCGCAGCGTCCGGGAGCCGATGGCGCTGTCCTCGATCCTGGACTCCCTCGACTCCCTCGTCACCGGCAACGAGCACCTCGACTTCTTCTGGATGCCGCACACGGACACCTGCCTGACCAAGCGCAACAACCGCAGCCCCGGCCCGGCCCGGCCGCCGAGCGCGCTGAGGTACTGGCTCGACAACCACTTCATGGAGAACACCCTGTTCGGCGTGGTGTGCGGCATCGGTGGCCGCTACCCGGGCGCCATCCCCCGGCTCAACGCGCTCTCGGCCGCGACGCTGTCGGCCTCGACCCACACCGACGCCTCGCATCGGATCTTCACGAGCGTGCGCCAGGTGCGCTTCCTGGAGATGGAGTACGCCATCGCGCGCGAGCACCTCGGTCAGGCCCTGCGCGAGGTCCGCGACCTGCTGGAGGTCAGGGACTGGAAGATCAGTTTCCCGATCGAGGTGCGAGTCACCCCCGCCTCGGACGCCTGGCTGTCCACCGCCTACGGCAGGGACTCGGCCTACATCGCCTGCCACGTCTACCGGCCGACCCCGAACCCCGCCTACTTCGAGGGCGTTGAGGAGATCATGACGAGGCTCGGCGGCCGCCCGCACTGGGGCAAGCTGCACACCCGCGACGCGGCCTACCTGACGACGGTCTATCCCCGGTTCGCCGACTTCCTGATGGTACGGGACGCCCTCGACCCCGGACGCGCGTTCGTCAACGAGTATCTCGACACCGTCCTGGGCTGAGGGGCCGCCGGGGCGGTCCCGTTCCCCCGATTCGGCCGCTTCTCACAAGCTTTCGGTAAAGGGTGACGCAAAGGCTCGCTCGAAGAGTGACGCGTCCGCGTGTCCCGTCGTTCCCCCGGCACGTGCGACGGGCAGATTCGCAGACGCCCGCGCCGCTCGACCCCGAGGGAGTCCGCTGGAGATGACCTTCTCCCGCCGTCCATGCCAGCCGCCGCCGCGATCCGTCGTCACGGACCGCGACGACCGGCCCCCGAACAACGCCGCGATCGCGACATATCCTCCCCGGACCGGCGGACCGGCCTCACCGCCATCTCCCGGTTCTTGGTGGAAGTCCGCAGCGGTTCACGGGGTTATCCATGAGAATCCCTTGAGGACCCCGAAGTTGCTGCTCCAGACCGGTGCCCTGTAATTAGATGAATGGAGCAAATGTGACCGGCGTCACATCGCTGCGAGCCCCATCCAGGAAGGCGATGTTCGGACATGCCGGGTACGGTGCTGGCAGGCAACCGGCACACGCGAGAGACTCAAGGGTCCGGGGGAAGATTGAGCACGACGACGAAGGGACTCGCATGCAGGAGCTCCGACTCGTCGCGGTGAGTGAGGACGGGACCTATCTCGTGCTGGCGACAGCCGGCCGGGGTACCCGGTTCACGCTGCCCGTCGACGACCGGCTCCGTGCTGCCGTCCGCGGCAACTTCTCCCGTCTCGGCCAGTACGAGATCGAAGTGGAGAGTCCGTTGCGCCCCAAGGAGATCCAGGCCCGGATCCGTGCCGGCGAGACCGCGGAGGAGATCGCCAATACGGCGGGCATCCCGGTCGAGCGCGTGCGATGGTTCGAGGGCCCCGTGCTCCAGGAACGTGAGTACATGGCACAGCAGGCGCAGCGCTGCGCCGTACGCCTGCCCGGCGACTCCGCTCCCGGTCCCACCCTCGGCGATCTGGTCGCCGAGCGGCTGACCCGCCGCGGCGTCCCCGCCGACGAGATCGAGTGGGACTCCGCCAAGCGGGACGACAACATGTGGCGCATCAAGCTCGGGTTCGTGTGGAACGGTCACACACGCAACGCCGAGTGGCTCTTCGACCCGCGCCGGCGCCACATCACGCCCCACGACGACGAGGCCCTGCGCCTGTCCAGCGGAGAGGACGTCAAGCCGGTCGAGGACACCACGGTCACGCCGTTCGTGCCGCGGGTGGCCAAGCTCGCTCCGGTGCCGCCGCTGGCTCCCGAACCGCCGAACCAGCAGCCGGTCGCCTTCCCCTCGGTCCTGCGGCACGAGTCCGTGGCACAGCCCCGGCCCGCCTATGCCCAGACCGAACCTCCGGCCGCCTACCAGCAGCCGCCCATGCCTCCACTCCCCCCCGGATACGAGGCCCCGCGGGTGTCCGTGCCGCCGCTGCGCGCTCCCGACCCGGCCGGATACCAGTCCGACCGAGCGTCGGAGCCCACCGTTCACGCGGCCGAGGGCTCCGATCCCGCCGCGCGGGTCAGGCCTCCGGAGCCGGTGCTGCCGAAGCCGGTGCTGCCGGACCCGGTCACCGCGTACGAGCCGGTCTCACCGGCGGTGTACGAGCCCGCCGCGCCGGAGCCCGCCGCGTACAAGCCGCCGCCCGCCCCGGAGCCGGAGCCTGCGGCACCCGCCGCGCCACAGCCCGTTGCCGCTGTCCAGCCCCCTGTGACGGCGGCTGTGACGACGGCTGTGACGGCTGCTGTGACGGCTGCTGTGACGATGGCCGAGCCGGCTCCGGTCGGGCCGCTCTCGGTCGGCGCGCCGGAGCCGGTGCCCACCACGGCGCGGGAATCGGTCACCGGACCCGACCTGTCCGAGCAGGCTCTGGCGCACGTGCCGGCCGCTCCCCCCGAGCCGGCGGTCACCGTACCTGAGGCCACGGCCGAGCCCGTGGTCGCGAAGGCTCCGGAGGCCGCGAAGGCTCCAGAGGTCACGGAGGCTCCCCAGGTCGCCGAGGTTCCGGTCCCCCTCTCGCCCACCGCCGCGACCCCGCCGGAGCCTGTCGCCGTCCCGCCCGAGCCCGCCGAGCAGCGGTCCACGGCGGGCGAGAAGGCGGCGGGACAGCAGGTCTCCACGAAGGCGGAGAACGCCACCGTGGCGAAGGAGACCCCCGCATCGGAGACCGAACCGGCCCAGGAGGGTTCGATAGCTGTACCGGCGGCGCGCGTCAGCGTGGACGAGCGGGCCAAGGCCGAGCCGGGCAGGCAAGAGACACAGGGGGACACGGGGGCAATGCAGGAGACCAAGGTCGACAAGCCCGCGGCGGAGAAGCCCGCGGAGCCGCCGAAGCCGGCACCGGCTCCGGCGCGACCTGCCAAGAAGTCCCGGGGGCGGCGGGCGTCCGTGCCCACCTGGGACGAGATCATGTTCGGCGCCCGCCGCCAGGACTGACCGCACCGCGTCAGGCGGGGGTGACCGGAACACCGGCCCCCCGCCTCACCGTGTGTCAGCCGTTCCCCGGCTCCCCGGACGAGGACGACCTGTCCCGCGTGGGCGGTTCACCGGGTGCCGCCGATCCGAGGGGCGAGGACGCTGCGGGAAGCGGATCTCCGCGGCCCAGGCCCTCGGAAACGAGGAACGGGACCAGCCAGGCCGGGGTGACCTCGGCGGCGAAGGCCGGCCCCTCGGCCTCACCGACGTCGAGGGCGGCATAGCCACCGGTACCCGCACCCACGCCCGCGGTCACGGTCAGCAGACCGGCGCGGCGCTGGAACCAGGTCTGGCTCAGAGTCCAGCCGACGACCGCCCGCTTCTCCACCACCGCCTGTGAGCGGCGTAGCGACCCCGAGCGGACCGACAGGCGGCTCCCGTCGTAGGTGTGGCCGAGGGACCGGTAGCGGTCCAGGCCGAGCGGGATGCCCAGCAGCGCGAGGATCAGGGCGGGCACCGCGAGCGCCCACCAGAGCCCGGACCAGAGCAGGGCCGCCGCCGTCGCGCAGGCGGCGACGACCAGCCACGGGAAGATCGCCCGAAACAGCCGGCGCCTGCGCGCCGCCGGCGGGTGGGACCGCAGCCCGGTGGTGATCGGGCCGATCGCCTCGCCCACCACGCCGAGCACGGTCTCCCTCGGGGCGACGGGAAGCAACTGGCCCCGGGTCTCCGAGTCGCCGAGACCGGTCACGATCGCCCACGCGCGGCCGAACCCCGCCCAGCGCTCGGCCGGCCCTTCCACGAACTCGAAGCCTCGCACCCTGCGCCGCTCCAGGGACACGCTCCTGCGCGTGACCAGACCGCGCCCGGCGATCAGGTATCCCTCGCCGGCACGGAGGGTGAAATCCCAGTTGAACACCGCGTACATGATCACACCGACCACCGGCATGGCCAGGAGCAGCAGCACCAGGGCCGCGGCGAGCAGGGGCGGATGCTCCCAGAGCCACTCCCCCGCGCCCATCACGACCCGCCTGTCGATTTTGAACTCGCCGCCCCACTGGAACGCCAGGCCCACGGCGCCGGCGACCAGCGCGAACGGGGTCAGCAGATAGGAACCGGAGAGCGGGCCGTAGACGAGCCACTTTCGCGGCAGCACGAAGAACACCCGCTCGGGGGTCGCGTCACCCACCTCGTGACGGACGACGGCGGGGGTCGCCGGCTCCGTCACGCTCGCGGCCGTGAGCCCACCGGAGCCGGACGCCGAGGCCGTCTCGCGCGCCTGGGCGCGTCTCGCCATGCGGGCGCGTGCGTGCCAGAGCAGCACCGCCTTGAGCCGCTCCCCCTCCTCCACGGTGACCCCGTCGAGCTCGCCCTCCTGCTTGTCGTCGCCGCCGGCGCCGGTGTCGATCCGCAGGACGGCGATGCCGAGCAGGCGGTGCAGCGGCGGGGCACTGACGTCGACGCCGCGGATCCGCTCCAGCGGGATCGTCCGCACCGACCTGCTGATCAGCGACCGGGTGAGTTCCAGCCGGTCACCGGCGACCCGGTAGGTGAAGGTGACCCAGCGCACGGCCGAGAACGCGACGGAGCCGACGACGCCCAGCGCCGCCCACACGAACGATCCCGGCGAGAACCCGCCGAGGAACAGGACACCGGCCAGCGGCAGGAAGAGCGAGGGCAGCATCCGGATCGGATCGGTCAGCAACACCTTCGGGCTGAGCCGCAGCGACGGCCCCGTCCGGTCGGCCGGGAGAGCGGGATCAGGATGCCGGACGGATCCGGGAGACCCGAGAGCAGGCACCGAGGATTCGACGCCCTCCCCCGTCCCGTCGACCGAACGAGCAGGATCGGGATTCGGGACTGACCCGAGACCGGGCACCGAGGATTCGGTGCCCTCCGGCGGCTCCGCCGGTGAACGGTCGCTGGGGGATCCGGTCACGTCGCGTCGTCCCTGAGCTCTTCCGCGCGGCGGGCGAGTCCCTCGGCCAGTTCGGCGGCGACCTCGTAGTCAAGGCCCTTGATCGTGGACGAGCCCGCGTGGGAGGCGGTGCGGATCTCGACGGTCGCCAGGCCCAGCATGCGCTCGAACCAGCCCTGCGCCTTGTCGACGGTCTGGATCCTGCTGACCGGCACGAACACCCATTCCCTGCTGAGCCACCCGGAACGGGCGTAGACCACGTCCTCGCTGAGCTCCCACCTGTGCACGGCGTACCGCCAGAACGGCTCGACGAGCGTGCCGGGCACCAGTAGCAGCACCATCAGCCACGGCAGCCACCAGACGTTGTCCAGCGCCCATCCGGGCAACCACGACCAGCGACCCTCGTCGATCCACCTCGCCAGGAAGAAAGAGCCACCCACCAGCACAATGGACCAGAGAACCCCCTCCATCAGCCACAAGGTGACTGCCTTGCGCGAAACCGGATTGGCGGGGGCGCGCAGGGAGACGGCCCTGCGACGCTCACCCGGCCGACCGGCCGCCGTGGCCTCCTGCGAGGCGGGGCTGGGCTCATCGGCTCGGTCACTCACGCTGTCAGCCTAAACGGTCACGTCCCGCGGGGCGCTCCGGCGGCGTGACGCAAAAAGTTCCGCCGCAGCCCGGCGGGCATCGTGGCAGGTCCGAGGGCAGGCGCTCCGACGAGACGGCTCCCCTTCCTAGATCCGTCATCGCCCGTTTCCCTCCGGCCGGGCCGTGGATCGAAAAAGTGTCGGTGGCGCAGTACATGCTGGAGATCCGGAGACTACGGAGAGGTACGACCGATGAGCTATGCGATCCAGGCCGAGGGTCTGGTGAAACGCTACGGGGAGACCCGGGCACTGGACGGGGTGGATCTCCTCGTTCCCCAGGGGAGGCTGCTCGGTGTGCTGGGCCCCAACGGGGCGGGCAAGACCACCGCGGTGCGCATCCTGGCGACGTTGCTCCGCCCCGACGCCGGCACCGCCGTCGTCGGCGGCTACGACGTGACGCGCCAGGCCCACCAGGTGCGTTCACTGATCGGCCTGACCGGCCAGTACGCCGCCGTCGACGAGATGCTCACCGGCGTCGAGAACCTGGTGATGATCGGCCGCCTGCTGGGCATGACGCGTGCCGATTCCCGGGCGCGCGCGGGCGAGCTGCTGGAGCGCTTCGACCTGTCCGACGCCGGCGGGCGGGCCGCCAAGACCTACTCCGGCGGCATGCGCCGCCGTCTGGACCTGGCCGCCAGCCTGGTCGGCCGCCCCCAGGTGCTCTTCCTCGACGAGCCCACCACCGGGCTCGACCCGCGCAGCCGCACAGACCTGTGGAGTGTGGTGCGCGGCCTGATGGCCGACGGTGTCACCGTGCTGCTCACCACCCAGTATCTGGAGGAGGCGGACCAGCTCGCCGACGACATCGTCGTCTTCGACCACGGCAGGGTCATCGCCTCCGGCACCTCCGACCAGCTCAAGGCGACCACCGGTGCCCAGGTCCTGGAGGTGCGTCCCTCGCAGGCCGAGCACCTCGATCTGGTCGGCAAGGTGCTGGCCGACGTGCTGGGCGAGACGCCCGACCTCAGCGGGGGCAGGGCCACCGCCTCCGTCCACGACCCCGCCGCCGTCCCCGTGATCGTGCGCCGTCTGGACGAGCAGGGTGTCATCGCCTCGGAGCTCGCGCTGCGCAAGTCCAGCCTGGACGAGGTGTTCCTGGCCATCACCGGCCACCTGCCCGAGGACGAGGAGACCCCCGACAAGGAAGAGGCGTTCGCGTCAACGACCCCGGCCTGAAGGCTGGAGCTTGAGGTGCCACACCGCGCACCGCCGGCTCCACGTTGACCAGCCCCAGCCATCACGATGTGGAGGTGCAACCAGATGACTACGTTGAACACACGCCGGCAGACCGA
>NZ_JBEXUE010000362.1:0-10449 GCF_040614275.1 Streptosporangium sp. NPDC006013 | reverse complement strand
GCCAAGTTGCAGCAGGCCACCGAGGCGCTGATCAAGAAGGGCGGCTACGCCGAGATCCTCGCCAGGTACGGCACCGAGAACATGGCGCCTGCGCCCGCTGCGGGGACTGGTCGTCCGATGGCCCGCCTCCGAGGTTCCGGTCGGCGCGGTCACCGGTCTGGCCGCGGCCGGGGTGCCGCTGCACGCCGCCGTCTCGCCGGACTGGGTGGATCCCGAACTGGCCCGCCTGCTCGCGGCCTGGGCGCCCGAGGAGGACGACGGTTCAGGTCTCCGGTCGGTGACCGCCCTGCGCAGGGAGGAGCACAGCGTGCGACTACGCCGCCACGGGCTCCGCGACCGGACGGGGGCAGGCCGGGCGGAGACGCCGCCCACGGTCAGCGTCGTGATGTCCAGCATGCGGCCGCACCTGCTGGGCGCCGCGCTCGGCCAGATCGCCGGGCAGCGCCGGGTACAGGTCGAGGTCCTGCTCGGCCTGCACGGCGTCCCCGCCGCGCACGAGGAGGTCAGGCGGGCGCTGCGCGGGTGCGCCCTGCCCGTCACGGTGGTCGAGGCCGAAGGGGGGACCCCCTTCGGGGAGGTGCTCAACCTGGCCGCCTCCAGGGCGGAGGGCGACTATCTGGCCAAGTGGGACGACGATGACTGGTACGGCCCCGAGCATCTGGCCGACCTGCTGCTCGCCCGTGCCTACTCCGGGGCGGACATCGTCGGCACCGCGGCCGAGTTCTTCTACCTGGAGCCGCTGAACGCCACGGTCCGTCGTACCGACTACACCAGCGAGGTCTGGTCCGAGCACGTCGCCGGGGGCACGATCCTGCTCCCTGCCGACACCTTCAGGGACGCGGGCGGCTTCCCCCCGCTGCCCCGGGGCGTCGACGCCGGGCTGCTGAAGGCCGCGCACGCCGCGGGGGCGCGCATCTACCGCACCCACGGCCTGGGCTACGTGCTGCGGCGTTCGGTCGGTGCCGAGCACACCTGGCGGCTCTCCCTGGCCCACTTCCTGCGCGTCGCGTCGAACCAGTGGCGCGGTTTCCGCCCGAGTCTGATCCTGGAAGCGCGATGACAGCACGGATAGCCGGTAACGACTACCGGAGTCTCACGCCGCCCGCCCTGGGGGCCTGGACGCCCTCGCTCCGGGTGAGCGTCGTCATTCCCGCCTACGGTGACCAGGAGAAACTCGACCTGGCGCTCGCCGGGCTGGCCGTGCAGACCTACCCGGTCGCGCTGACCGAGGTCATCGTGGTCGACAACGGCAGCAGCCCGCCGCTGCGCCTGCCCGAACTCCGCCCGGAGGGCACCAGCCTGATCGGCTGCCCGATCCCCGGCCGGGCCCACGCCCGCAACGCCGGGCTGTCGGCCGCCACCGGTGACGTGATCCACTGGCTTGACTCCGACGTGGTTCTCGACCGCAGGTCGGTCGAGGCGCACATGCGCTGGCACCATGCCGCCCCGTACCTGGCGGTCACCGGTTACCTGCGCTTCACTCCGGCCCGGTTGCCCGCTCCCGAGGTGGTGGCCGCCGCCGACGACCTGGCCAAGCTCTTCGAGCCCGCCGAGCCGCATGCCTGGCTGGTCGACCTCGTCGAGCGCACCGACGGCCTCACCGCCAACCCGCACCGCGCGTTCAGCCTGCACGTCGGCGGCGCGACCTCGGTCAACGCCGCGCTGCTCGCCGCCGCCGGGCCGATGGACACCGACCTGATCCTCGGCCAGGACACCGAGATGGGCTACCGGCTCGCCCAGGCGGGTGCCGTCTTCGTCCCCGAGCCGCTGTCGCGCGCCTTCCATCTGGGCCCGACCATGCGCATGCGCGGCAAGGCCCCGATCGACCGGGTCAGCCACGCGTTCGTGGCCGACCGGATCCCCTCCTACCGCTGGCTCCGCTCCCATCCGAGCAGGCAGTGGAAGGTGCCGTACCTGGAGGTGGTCGTCGAGCCCGGAGGGAGGACGGGGCGGGAAGGTCCCGGATACTCCTACGACGAGGTCCGCGCCACGGTCGACGCAGTCCTCGCGGGTACCCTGCCCGACGTCGCGGTCACCCTCACCGGCCCGTGGGACCGCATCGGCACGGAGGGGCGCGCTCCGCTGAAGGATCCGGACCTGGACCTGGTGCTGATCCGCGGCCACTACGCCCACGAGGCCAGGGTCCGCTTCGTCGACGAGGCCTCCGTCGTCTCCGCCGTCGCCTCCGCCGTCGTCTCCGCCCCGTCCGAGGCCTCCCGGCAGCCCCGCACCGGTGGCACCGCCGCCCCCTACCGGCTCAGGCTGCCCGCCGGGTGGGTGCCCGGTGACGACACCCTGGCCCGCCTGCTCGACCTGGCCGGGAACGACGGCTACGGCCTGGTCTCGGTGCTGCTGGCCGAGGGGGGACAGGACGGTGACGGCGGTGCGGCCGGCGGGCCCGGAGCGGGCTCGAAGCGGATGATCGCCGCGGCGCGGCTGGAGCGCGCCGCCGCGTTCGGGCGTGCCGCGTTCGTGCTGGAGGAGGGAGAGGACCTCGACGACGCCGTGGAGGACACCTTCGGCGTGGTCTGGGTGGACGGTGAGACCTACGGGTTCGCGTCCGAGGCCCGCCCCATCGTCGGCCGCCGGGGTGCCCACCGGGCCAGGATCGAGGCCGAGGCTCAGGTGGCCCGTCTCACCAGGGAGAACGAGCGGCTCCGCGGTCAGGTGACCAAATGGCGTGAGGAGGCGGGCCGCTGGCGAAAAAGCGCGGTCGAGCTGCGGCGCGAGGTCGGCACCCTGCGCAAGGAGCTGGCCGCCGCCAGGAAGGTCGTCCAGTACGGGCTGCTCTCCTCGGTCAAACGGGCCATCACCCGCCGCCGCTGACCTTCCCGCACCGGTTTTTGCCGCGCCGGTCTCTCCCACGCGGACGCCCGCCCGCGCGGCGCCGGTCAGCGTTCGTTCCCGACGGTGCCGACGCCGCCCAGGAAGTAGGAGCCGATGTCCCGGTACGGCACGGTGGTGCCGGGTTCCGGGCGCCATTCGGGCAGGTTGACGATGCCGGGCTCGACCACGTCGAAACCCTCGAACAGACGGATGATCTCTTTGCCGGTACGGGCGACGAAGGGTGAGGAGGCCCCGTCGTAGACCTGGGTGACCCCCTCCGCCGCTTCCGGGCGCGCGTCGATCGCGACGTGGGACAGGACGAGGTGGCTGCCGGGGGCCATGGCCCGGCGCAGGGTGGCGATGATGCCGAGGGGGTCCTCCTGGTCGGGAACGAAATGCATGATCGCCAGCAGGAGTATCCCCACCGGCTGGTCGAAGTCGATGGCCGCGCGCACGTCCGGGTGTTCCAGAATCTCCTCCGGCCGGCGTACGTCGCCCTCGACTATGGTCACATTCTCGTTCTTGCCGAGAATCGCCCGGCCGTGAACCAGAACCGTCGGATCGTTGTCGACATAGACGACCCGCGCGCCGGGCGCGACCTGGTGCACATTGTTCTGGGTGGGCAGGCCGGCACCGATGTCGAGAAACTGGCGGATGCCCGATCCGGCGAGGAAACCGACGGTCCTGCCGAGGAAAGCGCGGTTGGAACGGGCGCTGTGCCGGACCTCGGGGATGACCTCCAGAACCTTCTCCGCAGCCTCCCGGTCTGCGGGAAAGTGGTCTTTACCCCCTAAATAGTAGTCGTACATACGTGCGACGTTAGGAATGTGGGTTTGAACACCCTTGGGTATCTGGTCGGTCACACCCTGCTCCCTTATGGGGATATTTCTTGAATTGTATGGATCATGGTCATTCGGACCATTGGAGAAGGTCTACCGGAACTGGCAGGATCGCGCCATGGCCGTCACCCCCCCGCGCCGCGTCCTTGGTCTCCAGCTCGCCGACGGCATCGGCCGCGGCAACATGTGGGCCTGCCTGTCCATGGCGTTCGCCTCGACTATGATCATCTCTTTCCTGCCCGCCGCGCAGCCCTACATCCTGGGCGCCGTCCTCGGAGTGGGCAAGGCGGACCAGGGCAAGGTCGTCGGCCTCCTGGGCGTGGCCGCCGAGATCGCGATGATCGCCAGCCTGGCCTGGTACGGGGCAATGGCCGACCGGCACGGTCGCCGGCCCATCGTGGTGGCCGGGTTCGTGCTGTGCGCGCTGGGCACCGCGCTCTTCCCCTTCGCCGCGAACGCGACGGTCCTGGTGGTGCTGCGGGTGATCTTCGCCCTCGGCGTGGCCGCCCTCAGCGCGATGCTGTCCACGGTGGCGATCGACTACGTCCGCAACGGCTCCAGAGGAAAGTCGTACGGCCTGATCGGCCTGTTCAGCGGGCTGGGCGCGATGCTCGCGGTGCTCGGCCTGATCCGCCTGCCCAAGATCCTCGAGGACGGGGGGATGGCCCCGGCCGGCGCCGCCCGAGCCTCCTTCCTGATCATCGCCGCGGCCGTTCTCGTGGTCGCCGCGCTGATGTGGTTCACCCTGTCGAAGGAGGGGGTCCCCGGTGCCCCCGAGCGCCTCCCGCTGCCCCGCCTGGTCAGGGAGGGTGTCACGCTCGCCCGCGACCCCGGCGTGGCACTGTCGTACGCGGCGGCGTTCGTCGCCCGCGCCGACCTCGCGGTGGTCGCCGGCTTCCTGTCCCTGTGGGTCGTCGACCACGCCACGAGCGAGCGCGGCATGTCCGGGGCGGAGGCCCTGGCCAGGGCCGGAGCCGTGGTCGGCGTCGCGCAGACCGTGGCCGTGCTCGCCGCCCCGCTGTTCGGCTGGCTGGGCGATCGCATGCGGCGCCAGGACGTGGTCATCCTCGCCCAGACCGTCGCGGCGCTGTCCTATCTGTCGACGTTGCTGATCAGCGACCCGCTCGGCTCCGGGATGATGCTGGTGGCCGTGTTCATCGGGCTGGGGGAGATCGCCGGGATAACCACCGCGGGACCGCTGCTGGCCCAGCAGGCACCCGCCGGGGTGCGCGGCTCCGCCTACGGGGTGCAGACCCTCTGCGGCGCCCTGGGCATCCTCACCGTCTCGGCCCTGGGCGGTCTCCTCTACGACGCCTGGCGCCCGGCCGCGCCGTTCGTGGTGTCGGGCACGCTCGGCCTGCTCGTCGTCGCCTTCGGGCTGGCCGTACGGCGCCGGGTCACGCCCCTGCCGGAAAGCCGCGAGAGCGTGGGCGTCCCGGTCTGATCCGCCCCGACCGGCGACGGTACGGCTCAGTTCCTGAGGGAGGTGCGGAGCCTGCCGAGGAGTGTGCTCCACCCGCCCCGGGCCTGGTGCCGCCGGACCTGCCCGGCGCCCTGTCTCACCGCCTGCGGCGCGCTCTTCCGCTCGGGGGCCGGAGCCTGGGGCCGGGGCGCGGACGGGGCGGGGGGCGCCGTCTCGGCGGGCCAGAACTCCGGCCGTGCCCCGCGCCGCACACCGTGGGTGGCCCTGACCGAGGCGGCGACGGCGGCGACGTCGTCCGCGCCGAGCAGCCTCGCCCGGCCCAGCGCCTCGGTCCGCTCCAGCCTCGCCTCGCCGTCGGCGCCGAGATCGACGACGAGCATGCCGGAACGGTCGCCCTGCACCGCGGCGATCATCCGTTCCAGCGAGTCACGCCCCAGCGGGACCGAGGTCGGAGCGGTATAGCGGAACGGGATCGGGGCGGGGGTTTCGGAGACCTCGTCGGCGAATCGCACCCGCTCGTCGTGGGCGAAGTGCTCACGCAGCAGCCGCAGGTCGAACTGAGGGTCGTCCAGCACCGGCCGGCGGTCCGCGGACAGCTTCGACCAGGGGGCGACCAGGGTGACGACCACGTCGCCGAGCGACCCGTCGAGTGCCGCGCTCACCGCCTCGCGCACCTGTTCCCCCGGCCCCTCGGCACCGAGCACCACCTCCACGTACGGGACCAGCCAGTGGCGGCCACGGTCCTTGCGCAGGTCGCGGCGGAGCGGCACCCGGTGGGCCAGGTAGGGGGCGACGACCTGTACCGCCCGCTGCCGGTTGCGGCGCTGGGCGGGGAGTCCCAGGTGCACGGCCTGGGCCTTCATGTCGGGGATGAAGACCACGCCGTGCGCGGCCAGCCGGTAGGCGAACTCGGTGTCCTCGCCCCGCAACACCTCCGCGTCCACCCCGCCCACGGCGCGGAAGATCTCGCGCCGCATGGAGACCGTCGGCCCCGTGCACACGTGGTAGGGGTTGCGGCTGGCCCGCAGGCCGTTGGTGCGGGAGATCGTCTGCTCGGTGGAGCTGGGCAGGGCGTCCGCCAGGTCGAAGACGGACTCCAGCCGGCCCGCCCGCACACCGTCGTGCACCTGGGCCGCCGTCAGCGACGGCTCCTCGACGAACTTCTTCGCGCCGATCGTGACCAGGTAACCGGCCAGATGGTGCCATCGGGCCAGCGCCTCGATGTGCTCGCGGCAGATGACCATGTCGGCGTCGAGGCGCTGGATGATCCGCCCGTCGGCGAGGGCGGCGCCGGTGTTCACCGCGTGGGCGATGCCCCAGCCCGAGGGGTCGGTGGTCACGAGCCTGGTGCCCAGCGGGACGATCTCCGGCAGCCGTAGCGCGGGCTCGCTGCCGTCGTCGACCACGATCACCTCCATGAGGTGATCCGGGTAGGTCTGCGCCGCCAGGGAGGCGAGGGTCAGATCGAGCCTGTGCTGTCCGCCGCGGGCCGGGATGATCACACTGACCGAGAGTTCCGGATCCCACGCGCCGAGCGCGGGCGGGTCCAGGGGGGAGTAGTCGTTGTGCCGGATCGGTGGCAGGTCCGCCGCCGCGCCGCCCGTCATGATGTGGCACCCCTTGTCTGGTTCGTAGCCCGTCAAGTGCTCGGCCCATCGCTTGTCAAGGCCTGTCAAGCTCCGCAGACCCTACCGGCCCATTCTTAGGGTTTCCTGTAGGCAGGACGCCCCGGGTGTCCATTCGGTGGACAGCGCATCCCAAGACTTAACAGGTTGCCCGTAGACTCTTTTTCCAACACCGCAGGTAGCACGCGCACGGATTGGCCGCGCGCGGGAGGAGCAATCATGACCAGGGCGTGGCGTGGCCTCATCGAGGAGTACCGTGACCGACTTCCGGTGACCACGGCGACGCCCGTCGTCACGCTCCTGGAGGGCGGCACCCCGCTCGTCCCGGCGAACCGGGTGTCGGCGCTGACCGGCTGCGAGGTCTACCTGAAGGTCGAGGGCCTCAACCCGACGGGAAGTTTCAAGGACCGTGGCATGACCATGGCCATCAGCAAGGCCGTCGAGGACGGCGCGAAGGCGGTCATCTGCGCCTCCACCGGCAACACCAGCGCCTCCGCCGCCGCCTACGCGGTCCGCGCGGGCCTGACCTGCGCCGTGCTGGTGCCCCGGGGCAAGATCGCGATGGGCAAGCTGGCCCAGGCGCTGGTCCACGGGGCCCGGCTGCTTCAGGTCGAGGGATCCTTCGACGACTGCCTGGAGATGACCAGGAAGCTCTCCGAGAACTACCCGATCGCGCTGGTCAACTCGGTGAACCCGTTCCGGCTCCAGGGCCAGAAGACCGCCGCCTTCGAGATCGTCGACACGCTCGGGGACGCTCCCGACATCCACTGCATCCCGGTCGGCAACGCGGGCAACATCTCGGCGTACTGGATGGGTTACACCGAGTACGCGGGCGACGGCATCGCGACGAGGACGCCCCGCATGTTCGGTTTCCAGGCCAGCGGTTCCGCGCCGATCGTCAACGGTGCGCCGGTGACCCACCCGCACACGATCGCCACCGCGATCCGCATCGGCAACCCCGCCTCGTGGCGGCTCGCCGAGGCCGCCCGCGACGAGTCCGGCGGCGTCATCCAGGCCGTCACCGACCGCCAGATCGCCGCCGCGTACAAGCTGCTCGCCCAGGAGGAGGGCGTCTTCGTCGAGCTCGCCTCCGCCGCCAGCGTGGCGGGCCTCCTCCAGGCCCACAGCCAGGGCCTGGTCGAGCCGGGGCAGCGCGTCGTGTGCACGGTGACCGGAAACGGCCTCAAGGACCCCGACTGGGCCATCTCGGGCGCCCCCGCCCCGGTGACGGTCCCGATCGACGCGCACGCCGCGGCCGTCGCCCTCGAACTCGCCTAGGCCCTGTGCCACGGATCCTGTCGTGGCGAGGGCCGGTCGGGCGGTGCCCCGCGGGACGGCGGAGGGAGCCGTGGCGTTCCGCGGTGACCGGCGGCAACGCAGCGAGGCACCGCCCGGCCACGATGGGCGGAAGATCCAAGGGGCGGGGCCCAGTGAACCCGGCACGCCGCGACCGCCCCGGTATCGCACCTGGAAATCCCGCAGAACCGGGCAGATAGGAGAAGCCACTTGTCCGCCATGGCCACGCCATCGAGCCGTGCCCCGGGAGATCTATGATCAGCGGCAAGGTGACCGTCCAGGTCCCCGCGACCTCGGCGAACCTCGGCCCGGGATTCGACACGCTGGGTCTGGCACTCGGCCTCCACGACGAGGTCGAGGTCGAGCTGTTCGAGCCCTCGGGGGGCTCCGGCTCCCGGAGCGCCGTCATCGAGGTCGAGGGAGAGGGCGCCGGCGAGCTTGACGGGGGTGAGGGGCACCTCATCGTCACCACGATGCGCACGACCTTCGACCGGATGGGGCTCGGGCAGCCGCTCGGGATCAGGTTGCGCTGTCTCAATCGCATCCCGCACGCCCGTGGCCTCGGGTCGTCCTCCGCCGCGATCTGCGCCGGGATCATCGCCGCCCGCGCGCTGGCCACCACCCCGTATCAGGACGGCTCCGCCCCCGCTCACCGGCCGGGGGCGCGGCCCGAGTTCACCGACGACGAGGTCTTCGCGCTGGCCACCGAGATCGAGGGCCATCCCGACAACGTGGCGCCGTGCCTGGCGGGCGGGCTCACCGTCGCGTGGACGGACGGAACGGGCGCGCCGCACCTGGTGCGGCTGATCCCGCACTCCGATGTCAGGCCCGTGGTCCTCATCCCCGGGTACCGGTTGTCCACCGAGGTCGCCCGGGGGCTGCTGCCCAAGGCGGTGCCGCACGCCGACGCCGCCGCGAACGCGGGGCGGGCCGCGCTGCTGGTCGCGGCGTTGACGGCCAGGCCGGAACCGGAACTCCTGCTGGCCGCCACCGAGGACCGCCTCCATCAGGACTACCGCGCGCCCGCGATGCCGCCCACCGCCGACCTGGTACGGCGGCTGCGCGGGGCGGGCGTCGCCGCGGTCGTTTCGGGAGCGGGCCCCACGGTTCTTGCGTTTTCGACCGTGAATACGCAGGATTTGATCGCAGCAGAAGTGGGTAATGACTGGCACATCCGGCCACTGGATGTCGAAACCCGGGGTGCCCGTGTTGTTTCTCCTGAGACACGCTGACATCTCTCGACCTTCAGGGAATAGCTGTGTGCGCTGGTGATGTTAGGCTGATAGCCGCACCAGGTGCCCCGCGTTGGGTGCGTGCTTGTCAGCCACACATCGCTGCATCATGTCTCACTCCGTGAGGCGTGATCGCCGCAGTGGCCTCCCCGAATCCGTCGCCTCCGAATGCTCCACATTCGGCTGGGGCAACGAAGAGGCGGCGTTTTAGGGGACATGCGCGTTCGATCTACCTCGACATCTGGTTGCCGGTAGCAATCCGGGGGGGTGTCCTCCAAGTCCCACCGTCGGCGATTCTCGATGGTGACGGCCTGGATCAACCCTTCTCCGACAGTGGCGGCGGCTCTCCATGGGCCGTCGAGGATCGCAACGTGCAACCCGACCCGGTCTGTCCCACCGGGTCGATCGCACCACCGGGACGATTGGCTGATCATGGCCACGCCCGACCCCTGGGAAGGACCCATTAGTGAGCGACACCACCGAACTCCTCTCCGACGTCACCGGCACGGCGCCGGCGTCCGGCGACACCCCCACCCGCCCCGCGGCCAAGCCGCGCCGTCGCTCCGGCACCGGCCTGTCCGCCATGGTGCTGCCCGAACTGCAGGCCATGGCCTCCGGTCTCGGCATCAGCGGGACAGGGCGGATGCGCAAGAGCCAGCTCATCGCGGCCATCCAGGAGAAGCAGGGCGTCTCCGCCGAGAGTGCCCAGGCTCCCGTCACCGCCAAGGAGACTCCGGCCGTAGCCGTCCCCGCAGTCGCGGCCGAGCCGGTCGTCGAGCGTCCGGCACGCACCCGCAGGGAACGTTCCCGCCCCGTCGTGGCCGCCGAGCCCGTTGTGGAGCAGGCGCCGCCCGCTCCCGATCCCGTGGCCGCCGTCGTCGCTCCCGAGCCTGTCGTGGAGCAGCAGACCATCGACGCCGTCCCGGCCGAGGGCCGCGGCGAGCGTGGCGAGAGCCGCCGCGAGCGCGGTGAGCGTCGTGGCCGTGGCGGCGAGCGCGGTGAGCGCGGCGAGCGCGTCAACGACCGCCGCGAGCGTGGCGACCAGCGTGGCGACCAGCGCGGCGAACAGCGCGGCGAACAGCGCACCGATTCCCGCGCCGCCGACGCCGGCCAGACTCATTGGAGACTGCCGGGGTCAACTCGGAGGAAGGTGGGGATGACGTCAAGTCATCATGCCCCTTATGTCTTGGGCTGCAAACATGCTACAA
>NZ_JBEXUE010000361.1:0-10485 GCF_040614275.1 Streptosporangium sp. NPDC006013 | reverse complement strand
GGCGCGAGCCCGCCCTGGCGGCTGAACTCGGTGAACATGCCCGGCGTGGACATCACCGTGACCCCACCGGCGATGGCCAGCTCGCACTCGCCGGCGCGGAGCGCCTGGATCGCCAGATGCATGGCCACCAGGGAGGACGAGCAGGCGGTGTCGACGGTGATCGCCGGGCCTTCCAGCCCCAGTGTGTAGGCGAGCCTGCCGGAGGCGACACTGCTCAGGGTGCCGGTGAGGGCATGCCCCTCGTAGCCCTGCGACGTCTCGTGCAGGCGCGGGCCGTATTCCTGCGGGATCACGCCGACGAACACTCCGGTACGGCTGCCGCCCTGGCTGGAGGGGTCGATCCCGGCCCGCTCGTAGAGCTCCCACGACGTTTCGAGCAGCAGTCGCTGCTGGGGGTCCATCGCCGCGGCCTCGCGCGGGCTCAGTCCGAAGAAGGCGGCGTCGAACCGGTCGGCGTCGTGCAGGAAGCCGCCTTCCCGGGTGACGGAGGTGCCCGGCCCGTCCGCGGCCAGGAGCCGCTCCACGTCCCAGCCCCGGTTGTCGGGAAAACCGCCGATCGCGTCCCTGCCGGTGGCGCGCCGGTTAGCGTGACCAGGCGGGCGGCCACCTCGCCGGCGTCGACGGGCTGGAAGCTGACCCCGCTGGGCATCACGATCATCGGCAGCCAGCGCTGGCTCGTGCACATCCAGACGATGAGCTCGTGGAACTGGGTCGTACGCTGGATCGTCCACGGCAGGGCGGAGCGTTCCACGAGCTGCTCGCAGGCCAGCTTCGCCCGGTAGTAGGCCATGTCCACCTGGCCGGCGCCGACGATGGACACGTACATCAGATGCGGGCGCCCGGCTCGCACCGCCGTCTGGATGAGGTTGCGCGTGCCAGCGATGTCCGCACGGCCGTTACCGGTCGCGCAGTGGACAATCACACCGACGCCGTCGACCGCCTCCTCCAGGCCCTCACCGGTGAGCAGGTCACCGCGCCACGTCTGCTCATCTGATGGCGGCTTGCGGCTCAGCACGCGGACGGCATGACCGTCCGACAGAAGCTGTGGCACGAGCGCGCGGCCGAGCCGGCCGGTACCGCCCGTCACCAGGATCGGGTTTGTCACGGGTAGGAATCCTCCGCGGAGAGCACGATGCCGGTGTTCCGGCCTCGCGCGGCTGTCAGGTCACCGCCTCACGCCGGGTCCGGCGTGAGGCGGTCACCCGTTAAGAACCGGATAGGCCTCCGGAATGTGACAACCGCAGCTTGTCGGGGTTGGCGATGATGCGAATCCCGCTGATCCGGCCGTTCGACGTCTCCGGTACCAGCACGCCGACCAGCTCCCCGCCGGCCCGGGCCAGCAGCCCCAGTGCGCCGTTCACCTCCGTAGCCGACAGCCGCACCCCCTCACCGGCGATGCTCAACGACCCCACCAAGTAGCGCGCCACCTTGGAGACACCGGAGATGGGCCGCCGAGCGGCGCCGACCCTGCCGCCACCGTCCACCCACACGGTCACGTCCTCGGCCAGCACCTTCTCCAACCCCGGCAGGTCTCCTTGTTCTGCGGCTTTCAGGAAGCTCTCCACCAGGTCGCGGCGGCGGGCCTGGTCCAACCGGCGATCGGAGCGACCACGCGCCTCGGTCAGGCGCCGGCGAGCTCGGGTGTACAGCTGCCGGGAGTTCGCCTCGGAGGAGTTGATGACCTCGGCCACCTCCCGATGGCTGTAGTCGAAGGCTTCGCGCAGGACAAACACCGCGCGCTCCACCGGGTTGAGCCTTTCCAGCAGCACCAGGAAGGCCAGCGAGACGAACTCCCGCTGCTCGGCGCTGTCCAGCGGGCCCAAAGCGCCGCCCGCGGTCAACACCGGCTCCGGCAGCCAAGAACCGACATAGCTCTCCCGGCGCGCACGCGCGGACGTCAACCGGTTCACACACAGGTTGGTGGCGACCTTGGCCAGCCACGCCCACGGCGACGCGACAGCGCTCGCCTGATGCCAACGCAGGAAGGCGTCCTGGACGACGTCCTCGGCCTCCTCAGCCGAACCCAGCATCCGATAGGCCAACCCGAACAGCTTCGAACGATGCCGCTCGAACTCCTCAACCGCATCAACTGTCACGCGCACCAGACTCTCAGCCCCCTTACGGGCCCGGTCGCCTGGAGGCCATGACCGGTGCCGCTCGCCCTGCCGCAGCGATCGGGGACGCGCGGAGCGAGTCGTGCGGTTCATCGAGCTGGAGGATGAAACCCGTCCCAGACGCGGGTCAGCGGGGCGAGCAGGGACGTTCGCTCTGTCGCGTATAACTGAATATTATCTGCGATAATGACAGAATCGAGCAGGCAGAACGCCTCGCCGAACCTGGGTCAGGTCGGCATGCTTATCTGCGATGGCGACGTCAGGTGGGACGTGGGCGAGCTTCACCGGCTGGAGCGCGGCGGATCCCCTCCGCTGCCCGCCGCGGCGGCTGCCTACCTCGCTACCTTGTCCGGTCCCGAGCAGCGCAACACCCAGCGCGCCTACCGCTCCACCCTGCGCGCCCTGACGGCCGAGTTCGCCCCGCCCGGCACCCACGTCCTGCTCGCCGAGCTCGACGACGAACAGGGCTCCGACCGGCTCGCCGCATGGTTCGCCGACCGGTGGAGCGGCCGGGCTGCCGCGACCTTCAACCGGCACCTGGACGCGCTGCGCTCCGCGGTGACCTTCTGGATGGACCAGGGCTGGCTGGCAGCCGATCCGACCCGACGGCTGTGGCGGCGAGGCCGTGCCCCTGATCGGACGCGCGCGCTGGCGGTCGCCGACATCGAGGCGCTGTTCGACCTGGAGGCTCCGCTCCGGGAGAAGACGCTGTGGACGATGTTGTACGAGACCGCCGCGCGCGCCAGCGAAGCACTCGGCCTGGACATCGAGCACCTGGACCGGCGCAACCGACGCGCCAGGGTCACTCGCAAGGGCAGCTCGGTCGACATCATCGTCTGGCAGACCCGCACCGCACGCCTTCTACCGAAGCTGCTCGCCGGCCGCGGTAACGGGCCGGTGTTCCTCACCGAGCGGCGCGCCCGCGTCGCTCTGGCCACCGGCGATCTGGACCCGGTCACCGGCCGGGCCCGGCTGTCCTATCGGCGCGCTGAGGAGATCTTCAACCAGCTGACCAAACCGCTGGCTCACCCGGATCTCACCGACCCGGCAGACCTCGCCGCCGCGCCCGGGTGGACCCTGCACGACCTGCGGCATTCCGCGCTCACCCACGCCGCCGAGAACGGCGCCAACACCGGCACGCTCCTGGCCTACTCCGGTCATGCCTCGGTCGCCAGCCTGGCCCGCTACACCCGGGTCTCGCCCGACGCTCTCACCCGCTGGCAAGCCCGCCGCGATCTCCACCGCAGAGGCTGACCAGGCCGAACTCCGCTCCGCGGCCTGTTTCTGGCGTATTCGTGTGTCCTGAACGTGAAGGAGAGTTCGATGTAGGCGAATGATCTGGAGCGATGCTGCTCGGACGATGAAGGTTTGGCCCTTCGGAGTCGCCCTGCGGAGGGAGGCTCCAAACCGCCTCATGCTGCGTTTGCTGAAGACAGTCGTGGTGAGCGATGAGGAAAAGGCGCTGCAAAGGCGTCAGGTGGGGACCGGGAAGGCGAACGCGAGTGAACCACTGACGACGTGTCGAAATCAGAACGGATGACATCGAAACCGGGGAGTGAATACGACCCCGGGATGAGCCTGGCGGGTGTCCGCTTATTGGCCAGGCGGTGTCCGGCATGGAGGTGGCGTGAGTCCGGTCTGCGGCGTTCGAGTGGAACAGGAGAAGGCGCTGTTCGGACACTGCCCGCCTCGGCGGGCGACAGGGGAGAGCTGTGGTCTGGGGTAACCCCGGGAGACGGCGTCAGAGTACCCGCTGCCGGGCGCGCCGGCGGACCGGCCCGTAGTAGTGGTGAAGGTCCTGTAACGGGGCTGGAGCGAAGGGGCCGGGTCGTTCGTGACCCGTTTGTTCGATCAACCGGAAGTTCTCCGGGAGGAGTCGCGTGGACGAGTTGAAAACACCGGGCAAGCCGTTTGAGATCTCTAAATGGGCTGTCCAGGTGGCGTGGGAGAAGGTCAAGGCGAATAAGGGCGTAGCCGGGGTGGACGGGATATCCATCGAGGAATTCGAGAAGGATCTCAAGAACAACCTGTACAAGATCTGGAATCGAATGTCCTCGGGAACGTACTTTCCGCCTCCGGTCATGGCTGTGGAGATCCCGAAGACGCACGGCGGTGGCACCAGAATTCCGGGCGTTCCTACCGTGGCCGATCGGATCGCGCAGACGGTGGTAGCCGGGGTGCTGGAAGCGAAGGTCGAACCGATCTTCCATCCAAGCTCCTATGGCTATCGTCCGGGCGGCTCGGCGCTGGATGCGGTCGGGGCCTGTCGGCAACGCTGTTGGGAGTTCGACTGGGTGGTCGAGTTCGACATCCGGAAGTTCTTCGACTCCGTGCCCTGGGACCTGATCGTCAAGGCGGTCCAGGCGCACACCGACCTGCCGTGGGTGGTGCTGTATATCCAGCGGTGGCTTGCCGCGCCGCTGGCACTGCCCGACGGACCCTTGCAAGATCGAGAGCGCGGAACCCCGCAGGGGTCGGCGATCTCACCCGTCCTGGCGAATCTGTTCCTGCACTACGCGTTCGACGCCTGGATCACCCGGGAGTTCGGGGTTGAGGAACCTGGGAACAGCCGTTGGCGCTGAGATTGATCTTGGTTGTGTGTAGTGACGTGTGGAGCAGTGAGCGTGCATGTCAGCGGCGGTTGCGGTGTCGGCGGGCGGCGCGGATCTCGGTGTCGGCGACCTCGTCGGCGAGGAGGGTGTACAGCTGGGTGGTCTCGGTGGAGGCGTGGCCGAGTCGCCGGCGGACGACCTCGATGGAGACGCCGCCGTTGATGAGTTCGGTGGCGTGGGCGTGCCGTAGTTGGTGGATGTCGATCCCGACCCCGGCCGCTTCGCAGTAGTTCTCCCACCGGTGGTGGGCGGCGTCGTAGGACAGCGGACCGCCGGTCCCGTTGATGCTTGCGCGGAAAGCGGGTCCGAACCGGTATCCGGCGCGGCCCAGGTAGAGCTTGAGGAGGGCGACGTAGCCGCGGTCGTCCAGCAAGACGGTGCGTACGGTGCCGCCTTTGCCGTGGATGCGGACGTGCTCGTCGTCCTGGCGGAGGTCGAAGTCGTCGAGGTCCAGGACGCAGGCTTCGGAGGCGCGGGTTCCGCACACGTAGATCGTCTCGAACAGCACCCGGTCGCGGAGCCGGTCGAGCGGGATGTCCTTACGCGGCCGCCGGCTGCAGATCGAGTTGAGGACCTTGGCGACGTCGGTGGCAGCGGCGGGCCGGGGCAGGGACTTGGCGACCTTGATGGTGTCGATCTTGTCCATGGGGTTGGCGTCGAGCAGGTCGTGGCGCACGGCCCACTTGCACCAGGAGGCGACGGCGGCGCGCTTGCGCTTGCGGGTCGCGGCCGACAGCGCCCCGATCGCGGTGAGGAACTCCCGGATCGGTGGCGCGGTCAGCTCGGAAATCTCGCCGTCGCATTGCTCGGTGAACTGGAGGAGATCGCCGCGGTAGGCGCGCAGGGTGTGCGGAGACGCGCCCGCGTTCCGCTGGTCGGTGAGGAAGTCGTCGAGATGGCGGGCGAGCGGATGTTCTTTCCCGAGGCGTTCGACGATCGCCGGATCCACGTCTTCACTCTCCCATGCGCCGAGTTGCCAGATAACCGGGAATTGAACGGCCTGCCACGGGCGGCACGCTCCCAGCTCACGAAAGGCACACGATCTTGTTCTTGCCTGATAACGAAGGTTATCTCGCAACCCTTCGGCGGGCGAGGCGTTCAGGCTGGAGCTGTGGATCTTTTCAGGACTTCGCCAATCCGGCTGGGGTGCACGGTGGGCGATTACGGTATGCATAGTGATCTATGGGAGGGTTTTCCCATGGTATCCGTTAAGCAGATTCAAGTCGCCTTCGATTGCGCTTCACCTGAGCGTGTCGGTCGCTTCTGGTGCGAGGTGTTGGGGTATGTCGCGCCGGCACCGCCTGAGGGGTTCGCCAGTTGGGACGACTTCAATCGCACGCTGCCGCCCGAGCAGCGGGACTCATGGTTCGCATGCAGCGACCCCTCGGGTGTCGGTCCGCGGCTGTACTTCCAGCGCGTTCCCGAAGGCAAGGTCGCCAAGAATCGGCTGCACCTTGACGTGCGGGTCGGCATCGGACTCGTCGGTGCAGAGCGCCTGGCAACCCTCGAGGCCGAATGCGCACGATTGATCCCTCTCGGCGCGAAACGCGTGCGGCTCCTGCCCGCCGATGAAGAAAACGAGTCGTGCCTCGTGATGCAGGACATCGAGGGCAACGAGTTCTGCCTGGGCTGACGAACGTCTACCTCGTTGAACGCGACACAGACCTGACTCGCTGATCGGCTCCCACGGGGAAGGCTGTCCGTCAGCTCTCCCTTCGCACCGCGCCGCTGTTGATCTCGGGAAGATCGGGGATCTCGCCGAGTTCGCGCAGTCCCTCGGAAGGCCCGGACGAAGCGATGGCATAGCGGCCCAGGAAATTCACGTGGGCGTGGCCCAGCGGGCTGAGCCGGGCGACGTCCTCGTCCTTGACGGGCACGCCCTGGGTGCGGAGATGGTCGACGGCGGCCGACAGGTAGCGGGTATTCCAGAGAGCAACGGCATTGACGACCAGGCCGAGAGCTGCGAGTTGGTCCTCTTGGCCCTCACGGTATGCCTGTCGGATCTGGCCGCCTCCGCCGTGGCAGATCTTGCGGGCGAGCCGGTGTCGGGATTCCTGCACGGTGAGCTGCTTGTTCAGCTTCCGGTGGTAGGTGTCGTCGATCGGGTCGAGGATGCTCAGCAGATGCAGGGTCTTGTCGATGCGGCCGTACTCGGCGAACGCCTGCCCGAGCGGGGTGGGGTTGCCGTTGCGGGAGAACATGCGCAGCAGGTCGTAGGCGCGGACCTGGTTGGTGACCAGCGACCCGGCGACCCGGACCATATCGGACCACTGCGTCTGGATCTTCGTTCGGTTGATCTTGTTGCGGGCGATCGCCTCCAGCGGCCCGTAGCCGCTCGCGGTCTCCTCGCCCGACCCCTCCCCGCTTGGGGCGTCACTGCTGGGGACGTCGGCGCGCCAGAATCGCTGGTCACCGAGGTCGGCGAAGCGGGGCGCGAATCGGTAACCGAGCATGGAGAAGATCCCGAACACCATGTCCGAATCCGACGCCTGGTCGGTCGTGACGACTTCCGGCTTGGGACCGGCGTCGATGTTGATCAGGCAGTCGAGGATGAACAGCGAATCGCGCGGGGTGCCGGGCACGACCACCTGCCCGATGCCCATCACCTGGTCGTTGACCGCGTTGAGCAGGGTGAGCCCGCGCTTGTACCCGAAGTACTTCGGTGATGGCCCGGCGTTGACCGTCTGGACGGGGACGACGAACCGCAGCCCGTCAACCGAGGCCAGCAGCCCGCCGCCCCACTGGGCGACGATCGGGATGGACCGCTGGGCCTCGATGAGGATCGCGTTGGCCGCCGAATGGGTATCGGTCCGCACATAGTTCTGATCGACGTGCGACAGCCTGCCGCGGGTCAGGGCCTCATCCCCGTCCTTGATCACCGGGACGAGGCCAACGTTGCAAGCCTCGGCGACCAGCAGCGCCACCAGTGACCGCGGCAGATCGTGCATCCGGGTGGAGATGTCGGCCAGATGCACGTAGGCGTCCAGGAATCCGGTCCAGGAGTGCACCTCCAGCAGCAGCTCGGGCAGGTCGATCCGAGGCAGCATCGCCTGGCAGGCACCGCGCAGCCAGGCTAGCGACGGGCTCTCCCCAAGCGCGCCGAGCTTGTCCACCGACAACCGGGCACGCCCGTCGGCCGGGGTGAACACCCGTACCCGGGCGTCTTCGCCGGCTTCCTCCAGCCGGGCCGTCATCTGCTTCCACGCCGCGTCCAGCGCCAGCAGCTTGCCGTCCAGATGATCGTTAACCGGGTCGGTCAACGACAGCACGTCCTCGCTGATCGCCTCCCACGCCAGCCCATCCAGCAGATGGGCACGCGGGGGCCCACCGCAGCGACGACGTCGCGAACACATCCCGTACTCCAAGCGCCCGGTGCAGCGCCTCCAGCACGCAGACCACGTAAGCGTCCCGGTCCACCGCACCCTGAGGGAGATTCGGGTTGGCGAACACGGCCCGCTTCCACGCCGCCGTCACCAGCGAGCCGTCCACTTCCTTGGGCAGCAGCGGCTTACGCGTCACCTGACGGCGGGCCAGTTCCGGGAGCCGCCGCACCGCCGCCAGGACCTTCCGGCCGCCCGCCGCCGCGCCCAGCGCCTGGGACTCACCCAGCAGCTTCAGGAACGGCCGGACGGTGTTGTACTTGTCGACCAGCGCCGCCCGCATCGCGGCCTCCGCCGCGCCGTCATCGTCGGGAACCAGTTCCTCGACCGACTCCAGCGCGGCTAGCACCTGCTCCTTGGTCGCGCCGGCCTGGTCGGTGACCGCCGCCCACAACGCCGCCGGGTCCAGATCGGCGTCCGCCTCGGCGACCAGGTCGAGCTGCTCCACCAGAACCCGGCTCGCCTTCGACAGCAGCTTGGAGGCCTTCTCCAGCTTCGGCAGCATCGCAAGCCGATCCCCGCTCGCCTTGCGCCGAGCCGGGCTTATCAGCCTGGTGGCCATGAGCAAGGCGAACAGGTCGAGGGCGTCGTCGATCGCCTCTGCCTCCAGCGACCTGGTCACCGCCACCAGAGTCGCCGTCCGCCGAGGCTCGTTCAGCCTGGCCAGCAGCGGGGCCTTGCTTCCTGCCCCGTACCGGGCCAACGTCTTCATCCGGCGAACCGGCACCTTGGACACATCCACCCGGCCCAACTCAAACCGGGCGATGTCATCCACCCGCTTCAACGCCCGCACCAGCTCCGCGCCCGACTGCCGCTTCGGTGCCTGCCGCAACCGCTCCAGCTCCGAGAACCGCGACCCCTCCGGAACCTCCAACAGCCCGAACAACGCTCGCGGCAACCCCGAATCCGCGCGAGACGCCTGCCGGGCCACCGTCGCGAACAGCCGATCGTCCGCCTGATCCCGGACGCCGGCGACCAGCCGCTCCAGCACCCTCACACCCGGCAGCAGCACCCGGTGTCGACGCAACCACGCCGCCGACTGATCGAACAACGCCGTCGGCCCCTCCGCGTGCGTCCACGCCCGACCATGCAGGAACGTCAAGAACTTCTTCGCCAGGACCCGGCCCTCCCACGTCTCCCGATCCTCGAAGCCATGGAAGCCATAGGCGTCCCGGATCATCCACGCGTGCTCATACGCCGTCTTCGGCCGCACCCCGTACCGCTTCACCTGCGACGGATCCACGATCCCCAACTGCACAGCCAGGTAGTCCACCACAGGCCAAGGCACCGCAAGGGGGTCCTCCAAGAACAGCCCCTTGTACCGGACCGTCCCGATATGGCATCGGCCGGGTTTTTGTGGTGCTTTCATGACCACTGAGGAAACCCGGCCGTGCCCCTTGTGGATTCCGTGGCCGCCGCGACATCCGTCGGGGCGTCAGTGGTCGTCCCAGTGCCCCTCGTGCGAAGCGTGGCGATGGCCGTCGTGAACGTAGTCGACGTGGCCGTCGTGCGGGACCGCCACGTGGCCGCAGCCCTCACCATGCCGGTGGTCGTGCCCGGCGTGCGGACGGTGCTCGGTTGAAACAGACATGATTCCCCCCCTGCTGAATTGGTATGCCAATACTGAATAATACCTACGGGGTTTGGGTTTCAAAACCCGGGAACGCACGGCAATTCGATCCGGATAACCATTATCGATCACTGTTTTACCTTTGTGTTCTTTGTATTCTTGGTTCGCGGTAAGAGGAAAGATTGTATTTTGGGGAAGCAGGGATCGGGGTTCGCCGGACCGGCCGGTCTCACGCGGCGGCTGGGTGTCTGCGGAGGCCGGTTAGGTAACGCCGGGACGTGGAGGAGCTGTCTCGTCCGGCGGGCAATACCACAGCCGAGTGGAGCTCACCGCGTGCATGCCGAGCCGTGCCTGGGCCAGTGTGTGCCGGTCGGGCACGGAGCAGTGGGAATGTTGATGCGCCGGGCCGACCGGTGACCCCGATCGGCCCGGGTGGCGTCGTTCTACGCCCGACCAAGATCGCCACTGACCTGGTCGACCGGGCTTTTCCCGGACCGGCCCGAATCAGTCGTGGATCACCGGCATCCGCTGATGGTCCGCCAAGACCTGATGACGTCGTACCGCCTGGTGGCCGGCCACGCTCGGGGAGGGGAGCCTGAGCTTGTACATGCTTTTTGGCGTTACTCGTACTGCTCGTCGGGGGGCTCGATCCTGGTGAGGCTCTTGCCGGTGAGCTGGGGGTAGATGACGCCGGTGGTCATCTTGCCGAAGGTCTGCGGGATCCAGATGCCGGTGACCTCGACCCAGGTGTCGGCGGGCGGCGCCTGCAGTCCCCTGACGGCGACCTTCAGGGGGAACGCGTCCGCGGC
>NZ_JBEXUE010000360.1:0-10495 GCF_040614275.1 Streptosporangium sp. NPDC006013 | reverse complement strand
TTCCGTGTCACCATCTTATCGGATCTGCCGGGTTTGTGTCAACTTGTCGGCTTCCCGACCATCGACCCAGCCCCGCCGAATCCGCTAGGATTGCGACCACCCTGTCTCCAGGGCAACCCCTCTAACTTACTCCAACATCCGATTGTTGTCCAATCGGATCTCGGCGCGACGCATGCGTCCCGACGAGGGAACTGATCAAAAGGGTGGTCCCGAGGCTCTGGCGATCTCCGCCGACCTCCTCGGGCCTGTGAACTCTATGTACGCCGCCGGGTCCCGTCAAATCAAAGCGCGTGCCCCATGGAGACGTGTTTCCCGTTCGCTGGGTAGAGATCGAATATGACGGACCAGCGAGTATTGCCCAGGGCGCTCGTCGTGCTTCTCTGCGCCGCGAGTGCGGTGATCGTCCTGGGAGGGATCAGGCAAGTCGACTCGATCGTTGGACCGGCACTGCTGGCACTGGTCCTGGTCCTGGCGGTCTCCCCGGTCAGGACCTGGCTTCACCGGAACGGCGCTCCCGGGTGGGTGCTAGTGGCCGTCCCCCTGGTGATCGTGCTGCTGATACTCCTGGGCATGGTGGCGGTCCTGACCCTTGCCATCGCGCAACTGGCCGCTCTCATACCCACCTACGACAAGCAGTTCCAGCAGCTCGTTCTGCAGGCACAGGAACTGGCGGCGAACCTCGGCATCGGCACGCGGCAGATAAACCAGGCGATCAATTCCTTCTATCCCGGCAAGGTCTTCACGATCGCGCAGGAATTCCTCAGCGGGCTGGTGGGCGCGTTCTCCGGCATCGTTCTCACCATCGTCCTGCTCCTGGCCATGTGCCTGGACGCGCAGGCCTTCTCCCGGATTCTCGCCATGGGGGCGGCGCGCAGACCCCGGCTCATCGGTGCGCTCCACGACTTCGCCCACCGGACCCGTCGTTATCTTGTGGTGTCGACGGCGTTCGGGCTGGTCTGCTCCGCGTTGGACGTGGCCGCGCTCTGGTTTCTCGACGTGCCGCTCCCCCTCCTCTGGGGCGTGGTGGCACTGATCACCAACTACATCCCCAACATCGGCTTCGTCCTGGGCCTGATACCGCCCGCCCTGCTCGGCCTCCTGTCGGGCGGCCCCAAAACCATGCTCTTCGTGATCGTCGCCTATGTGTTGATCAATTTCGTGGTGCAGTCGCTGATCCAGCCCAAGTACCTCGGTGACGCCGTCGGGCTGTCCACGACCCTGACCTTCATCTCGCTCATCCTGTGGACGTTCCTGCTCGGCCCGCTGGGCGCGCTGCTGGCCATCCCGCTCAGCCTGCTGACCCGCACGTTGCTGATCGACAGCGATCCCGACGGCGAGTGGGCCGCCGCCCTCGTCTCGGGGAATGTGCCCGACGAGGGGCAGCCGGCGGCGGAGGCCTCGACGACGGGCGACCGGCAGGAGAAGAACGAAGGAGGAGACAACCGCCCGTAACCTGAGGTCATGTATCGCGAGTGGGCTCCGGACCCCCGCGTCGCCGGACGGGTGGCCTGCGTGTGGAGCAACGATGCGACCACCGTCACGACCACCGTCACGACCACGGGCATGTCCCAGCTGGTCGTGCCCGACGGCTGTGTGGATCTGATCTGGGGTCCGAGAGGAGCACAGGTCGCGGGTCCCGACACCGGCCCGAAAACCGTGTGGATGTCGCCGGGCGACCGCTACATCGGGATCCGGTTCAGACCCGGCGCGGCGGGCGGGGTGTTCGGCGTGCCGCTCGACAGCCTACGTGACCTGCGGGTACCGCTGTCCGAGCTGGAACCGCTCAGGGAACTGTCCGAGCTGGCCCCTTTCACGGGAGGGTCACCGGAGCCGGTCACCGACGCCGTGCAACGGGTTCTGGCCGTACGAATGCGCACGACGTCCGAGCCCGATCCCGCCGCGTCGGCGATCGCCGGGGCACTGCTGGCGGGGCGGAGCGTCAGGGAGGTGGCCTGGGATCTGGGGCTCGGCGAGCGACAGCTTCTGCGCCGGTCCCTGCGGGCCTTCGGGTACGGCCCGAAGACACTGCAGCGGGTGGTCAGGTTCCAGCGGGCGCTGCGGCTGGCCAGGCGCGGCATCGCGGCGGCCGAGGTCGCCGCGGCCAGCGGATACGCCGACCAGGCTCACATGGCGAACGAGGTACGGCGGCTGGCGGGAGTTCCCCTGGGCCGGCTGATCGGACAGTCCGGCGACGGATACTGACGGGCACTAGGGAAGCAGCCGGGCGCGGCCGAAGTCGACGAACCTGGCACGCAGTGCCGAGCACGCCTCCTCGGTCAGCGGGACGTAGGCGAGGTCGCGTCCCGGCCGCCACCACACCGGGTCGGCGCACTCCCACAGCTGGCGCCGCAGATCGCTCTTGTCCACCTTGTTGGTGGCGGTGAGCGGCATCTCCGGTGTCAGCCGTACGAAGCGGGGAGCCCACTTGGTGCCGAGGTCGGGCTGGGCGTTGAGGAACGCGGCGAATCCGGCAGGTTCGAAGTCGCCGTCGAGTTCCAGCGCGGCCATGACCTGGTCGCCGGTGCGCGGGTCGGGCACCGCGTAGACGGCGCACATGACCGTGCCCGGGTAGCGGGCGAGGATGCGCTCGACGGGCGCGGCGGCGAAGTTCTCGCTGTCCACCCGGAGCCGGTCGGCGTCCCTGCCCGCGAAGTAGAAGTATCCGGCGCTGTCGCGGTAGGCGAGGTCGCCGCTCCAGTACCAGCCGTCGCGGAGCCGCTGGGCGTCCGCCTCGGCGTTGTTGTAGTAGCCCTCGAAGGAGGCGTCGCGCCGGACGATCTCGCCGATCGCCTCGTGCCCGTTGACCAGTCCGCCACTGTCGTCGAAGCGGGCCCGCGGACACTCGCGGCCGGTGGCGGGGTCGTGAACGGCGACGTCCATCCCCTGCTGCGGCAGGCCGAGCGCGTCGGCCGGGGTTCCGGGAACCTTGCTGATCGCGATCGCCCCCTCGGAGGAGCCGTACCCCTCGATGATCTGGGCGCCGAACCGCCTGGCGAACTCGGTCAGGTCGCGGGAGGATGCCTCGGTCCCGAAGGCGGCCCGCAGCGGGTTGCGGGAGTCGTCGTCGCGTTCGGGGGTGGCCAGGATGTACGCGAGGGCGCGGCCGACGTAGTTGAAGTAGGTGACGCCGTACCTGCGGATGTCGGCGAGGAACTCCGAGGCGCTGAAGCGGCGGCGCATCGCCACCGTCGCGCCCACGCCGGTGGCCATCGCCAGGTTGGCCATGACGGCGTTGCCGTGGAAGAGCGGCATCGCGAGGTAGGTCACCGACTCCCGGTCGATCCCGAACCGGCCGCCCCGCCCCGCGATGGCCGCCAGCCGCCCCTGACCACAGATCACCGCCTTCGGTGATCCGGTCGAGCCCGAGGTGAAGAGCAGTAGCAACGCCTCCTCGGGCCGTGGCGGCTTCTCTGCGTCGAGGGCCGCCCTCGCCTCGGTGCCGGTGCGGCGGGCCAGCAGCGCGCGGTAGCCGTCGGTGTCGGCGAGCAGGACCCGGCCGGGTGGCAGCCCGAGGTCGAGACCGTCGAGCAGGGCGGAGCGCGGGATGTCCGTGACGACGAGGTGGCAGTCGGTGTGCCGGATGTCCGCGGCGAGTTCCGCGCCGCGCCGGGTGGGGTTGATGCCGACCAGGGTCGCGCCCGAGAGGGCCGCTGCGAAGATCCAGAAGACGTACTCGGGGACGTTCTCCAGCAGGACGCCGAGGTGGAACGGGCGGCCTGGCTCCCGCATGTCCAGTGCCAGTGCCGCCCGCAGTTCCGCCTCATGGACGATCCGCGCCCAGCTGTAGCTCTCGTCCTCGAAGCGCAGGCCGGGATGTTCGTCACCGGCCCGCGCCCGGATCAGGTCCGCGAATGTCACCACACCCGGATCTTGAGCAAGTGCTTGGTCAAAGTCAAGCCGTGCCGGGGATTCAGACGATCTCCAGCGCCACCGCTCCGCCGCTCACCCGGCTCCGGCCGTCGGCCGAGGCGATCGAGACCTTCAGCGTGCTGGGCCGTCCCATGTCCACCCCCTGGATGACGGTGAACTCCGAGCAGCCGGAGCCGAGAGTGCGCAGGTAGCCGCCGAAGGCGGCGGCCGCGGCCCCGGTGGCCGGATCCTCCACGACGCCCCCGACCGGGAAAGGGTTGCGGGTGTGGAACCGCTCGTCGCTCTCCCGCCAGAACAGGTTCACCGTCGTCCAGTCCTCGCGGATCATCAGTGCCTTCAGCCGCTCGTAGTCGTAGTCGAGGTCGGCCAGGCGCTCGCGCGAGGCCGCGGCGACCACGAGGTGCTGCACACCGCCGAACGCGACGTGTGGAGGAAAGGCCGGGTCGAGTTCGTCGCGGGACCAGCCGAGGGCGGCGAGGGCCTCCTCCAGTGTCTCCTCCGCGACGGGCCGGGAGTAGGTGGGGACGCTGGTGAGCGTGGCGCGGAGCGCGTCGTCGGCGATCTCGGTGTCGACGACGATCTCACCGGCGTTCGTGTCGAAGACCAGCCGGCCGGTCCCGAGGCGCTCGGCCAGGGCCACCGAGGTGGCGATCGTGGCGTGCCCGCAGAACGCCACCTCCGTCGAGGGCGCGAAGTACCGGACCCGGAAGGCGCGCCGCCCGTCGTCGCGAGCGGTCACGAACGCCGTCTCGGAGTATCCGACCTCGGCGGCGACGGCGAGCATCTCCTCGTCGGAGAGCCCGGCCGCGTCGAGGACGATCCCGGCGGGGTTCCCCCCTTCGGGATCATGAGTGAAGGCCGTGTAGCGCAGGATTTCCACTGTGTTCGTCACACCTACCTACACTAACCAGCTAACCCATCACGGCGGTGACAGGCTAGGGGAGGCCGGGACGGGCCGCAGGGACGGCGGTTCCTCGGGAGCGTCAGGTGCCTTGAAGACGCGGCGCGCCCATGGCATCGCGAGCACCAGGATCGGCAGGAGCACGATGGAGCCCTGGGACCAGAAGACATGGAGGCTCCGCCAGGTGGCGGAGTCGAACTGGGTCATGTAGAGGTAGCCGTACGCGGCCCAGAAGGACACGCCGATGATGGCCGGCCAGGCGAAACGGGTCGGACGGGCGACCAGGAACGGCATGAACCACAGGAGGTACTGCGCGCCGAGCCTGGGAGTGGCGACCATGAAGGCGACCAGCAGCGCCGTGGTGAGGTCGACCGGGTCGGCGCGGCGCCACAGGAAGGCGGTCACCAGCAGGGTGACGTAGACCAGACGGGTGCCGAAGGTGGCGATCGCCTGGTTCAGATCGTTGACACCGCCCATCAGGATGGCGCTCCAGGTCCACTGGCCGACGATCGGGCGGACGTCCTGGATCACCCGGATGACCTCGGGAATCTGGCTCAGCGAGGTGCCGGCGAAGATCGGCAGGGTGACCAGGAAGAAGATCGGCGCGATGCCGGTGGCCACGAACGCCACGACGCGGGCGCGGAAGGTGGGCAGCAGCAGGAGCATGCCCGGGATGAGCCAGATCGGCCAGCTCTTGGCACAGAGCGCCAGGCCCATCAGCAGCCCCGCGAACAGGGCGCGGCGTAGGGACTGCCGGTCGCCTGGGCGCGGGGTGAGCGCCCTGCGGACCACGCCGGTGGGACCCGTGGCATGCCGGACGGCACCGGGGAGGCCTCGGAACGCGATGCTGCCCCGCACCAGCGCGACCACGTCGGTCCGGATGCCCGACCGGTCGGGGTCGCCGGGCCCCCGGGCGACGACGAAGGCGGCGACGCCGAAGACCAGGGCGACCGGCTCGACCTGGCCGTGCACGGAGGCGACCAGGATGGCCAGCGGGTTGCAGGCGTACTGGAAGGCGCGCAACGACGCCTTGGAGCCTCCGGCGAGCTTGCCGACCAGCGGGATCAGCGCGATGTCGGCGACCACGGTGACCAGGCGCCCGCCGATCTCCCAGGGGATGCCCAGCCAGAGCAGGAAGCCGTAGACGTAGGGGATGGTCGGCAGGAAGTGCCAGCCGCCGTTGCTCCCCAGGACGGGATCCTCACGGTTCAGGACCGCCTCACCCGCGGGTTTGAAGCTGTTGACGAAGTCGACCGGCTGCCAGGTGTCCATCGCCGAGGTGGTCATGATGAGCACCCTGAAGACGATTCCGACCACCAGCACGGCCAGCAGTGAGGGCCGCCAGCCCTTCCACTGTGCGACCAGGGCGAGTACGACACCTGTGACGAGGACGAACCCCGTGAGAATTGCGTAGTCCATGACGGCCTCTAGCCTGCCGGACCTCACCGCCGACCGGCCACCCGGTCTCTAAACCGAGACCTCTCTGCCAGTTTTGGCGACCCTGGGGATCTGGATCATCACGAAGAGTGATGATCGCGAACCGCTCCGGGGTAAGCCCCGTGAGACCTGCGGACGCGGAAGGGGAACCTCGCCGCCGGAAGTCCGTCTCTCCCGGCGGCGAGGAGTTCTCAGCCCAGACCGTCGAGATAGGCCCGGTGGTTGCGGGAGAACTCGAAGGTGTTGTACCTGTCCCAGTTGATGGACCAGGTCATCAGGCCGCGGAGGTTCGGGTAGACCCCCCTGGGCCGGTACGGACCGCAGTTGGTCCCCTTCGCCAGGCAGTCGAAGGCCTTCTGGACCTCCGCCACCGTGGTGAAGCCGTTGCCCGCGTACGCGGCGGCGGGCAGGCCGATGGCGACCTGGTCCTGGCGTAGCGCGGGGAAGACGTTGGCCGGGTTGCCGGCGATCGGGAAGCCCGCGAGCAGCATGTCGGTCATGGCGACGTGGAAGTCGTGGGTGCCCATGGTGTGGTACTGGTTGTCCAGCCCGGTGATCGGCCCGGAATTGTAGTCCTGGACGTGCAGCAGGGTCAGGTCGTTACGCATCGCGTGGATGACCGGGAGGTAGGAGGCGGCCCGCCGGTCGGCGGAGCCGTTCGGTCCCGGGCCGTAGAACTGGTAGCCCAGCTGGACGAAGAACGTCTCGGGGGCCATGGTCAGTACGAACCGGGCTCCGTACCTGGCCTTGAGGGTCTTCAGCGCGGAGATCAGGTTGACGATGACCGGGGTGGTGGGTGCGGACAGGTTGGTGTCGCCGCTGTCGAGATAGAGGGAGTGGCCTTCGAAGTCGATGTCCAGCCCGTCCAGGCCGTACTTGTCGATGATGGCGCTCACCGACTGGACGAACTTGTCGCGCGCGGCCGTGGTGCTCAGCTGGACCTGGCCGTTCTGACCGCCGATCGAGATCAGCACCTTCTTGCCGAGTGCCTGCTTGGCCCGGATTCCGGCGATGAACTCCGCCTCGGACTCGACGTTGGGGCACTCGGCGACCGGGCACTGGGTGAAGCGGATGTCCCCCGAGGTCACCGAGGTGGGCTCGCCGAAGGACAGGTTGATGACGTTCCACTCATTGGGGACGTCGGCCATCCGGATGTAACCGGAGCCGTTGGCGAAGGAGGCGTGCAGGTAGCCGACCAGCACCCGCTTGGGCAGGTCACCGGGGGGCGGCATGTTGGTGACGGTCGCGGAGACCGCGCCCGACTTCGCCGACTCACCCGAGGCGTTGGTCGCGCTCACCTGGTAGCTGTGGGTGCCCGCGCCAGGGGCCTCGGAGAAGGTGGTCCCGGTCGCGCTGCCGACCTTGGTGCCGTTGCGATAGACGTTGTAGCCGGTCGCACCCGAGGAGGCGTTCCAGCTCAGCGAGACGCTCGTGCCGCTGACGGTGGCGGCCAGCCCCGACGGTACGGACGGGGGCGGCGGCTGGTCGTTGCCGACCGTCACGGAGACCGCGCCCGACTTCGCCGACTCACCCGAGGCGTTGGTCGCGCTCACCTGGTAGCTGTGGGTGCCCGCGCCAGGGGCCTCGGAGAAGGTGGTCCCGGTCGCGCTGCCGACCTTGGTGCCGTTGCGATAGACGTTGTAGCCGGTCGCACCCGAGGAGGCGTTCCAGCTCAGCGACGCGGTGGTGGCGTTGCCGGTGCCGGTGAGCCCGGTGGGTGCGGCGGGGGGCTGGCCCTGGCCCGGCTGGCCGTCGAGGACGAAGTCGTCGGCCTGGTAGGTGCCCTGGCCGTACCAGCCGTTGACGTAGATCGTCACCGAGGTGGTCGAGGCGCCGGTGGTGAACGAGGTGGACAGCTGGGCGTAGGACGACGGCGAGGACGTCCACGTGCTGGGGTCGGTCCCGCCGGTGCCGGTCGCGCCGAGGAAGACGTAGCCGCCCCTGACCCAGGCCGACAGGGTGTAGGCCGAGGACGGTCTGACGCTGACCGTCTGCTGACACCGGGCGGTGTCGTTCCCGGCCGGTGTGGCCTGCAGCGCCCTGGTACCGCCGTGCACCGGCGAGGACACCGCCGTGGCCCCGGAGGACGCCGTGCAGGTCCATCCGGTCAGCCCGTTCTCGAAACCGGGGTTGACCGCGATGTTGGCGGCGTGGGCGGGTGACGCGGCGAGCATCGTCCCGCCCAGCGCCAGTACGGCGATCGCCGCGAGTTTCCTGAACCTCATCCCGCGAACCCCTTGAAGATGTTGGTGAACTCCCAGGCCGACTGGGAGATGCCGCTGCAGGTCGGTGAGACCTGGCCGCTAGGGCAGCCGCCGTTGTCACGGGCACTGGACCAGAAGCCGATGAAGCCGACGTGGTTGGTGTTGGCCCAGGCGAGCAGCTTGCGGGCATCGGCCTGGGTGGTGGTCATCCCGGTGTCGTTCCTGCCGATCATCGGGGTGAGGCCCAGCAGTTTCTTGAGCTGGGCGTCGGTCTTGGCGGGCCAGACGGTCCTCATCTGGGCGAGGGTCGCCTGCGCGGCGGCGATCATGGCGTCGCCCCAGTTGCCGGTGTAGCCGAAGTTCATCAGCATCGGGTTGACCATGACGTCGAGGCCCTTGGCGGCGGCGTCCTGGAGGATCGACAGCGAGAACGGGTCGACGCCGTAGTCCTGGCCCTGGATGCGCAGGGTGTAGCTGATCACGGTGCCGCGCTCGGCTTGGAGCTGCTTGAGGGCGGTGTTGACCTTGGCGGCGTCGATCGAGGCCTCGACGTCGACGTCGAGGTGATTGGTGCCGACCGTGTCGAGGACCTTCTTGTAGGCGGTGACCAGCGCGGCGGAGGTACCGCAGACGTGCTCCAGGTACGGTCCCATCGCACCGCCGGTCGCCACGATGACCTGGCCGCCCTGAGCCTGGAGCGCCCTGACGTCGTTGACGATCCGGGAGTCGTTGATCGGGATGGTGCCGCCCCAGGCCGGGTTGCATCCGCTGCTGTCGCCGAGGGCGAAGGCGAGGGTGTAGTTCTTCACCCCGGTCGCCGCCGCCGCGCTCACCAGGGAGGGCGTGGGCATGGTGATGTCGATGTAGGGGGCGTAGCGGATCTCACCGCCGGGCGGTGGGCCGGTGTCGCGGCTGGTCCGGCCGCTTACCGAGGAGGTGTAGGCCGAGCAGTTGCCCGCGCCGTCGCAGGCCCGCACGCGGAAGCCGTAGGCGGTGTCGGGGCTCAGCCCGGTCGCGGTGTAGCCGGTGCCGGAGCCCGCGTCGACGGGCGCGCCGCTGTCGCGGGAGACCTCGTAGCGGGCCACGGTGCCGGAGTCGTCGGTGGAGGCCGACCAGCCCAGGGTCAGTGAGTTCGCGGTCGGGCCGCCTACGGTGAGGTTCCCCGGCACGGTCGGCGGGGTGGTGTCGTTGGGCGTGCCGGTTCCCGGCGGGCCGTCGAGGACCACGTCGTCGGCCTGGTAGGCGCCCTGGCCGTACCAGCCGCTGGTGTAGATCGTCACCGAGGTGGTCGAGGCGCCCGTGGTGAAGGTGCGCGTGAGCTGGGTGTATGCCGACGGGGAGGAGGCCCAGGTGCTGGTGTCGGTCGTTCCGGTGCCGCTCACCCCCAGGAAGACGTAGCCGCCGCGCACCCAGGCCGACAGCGAGTAGGACGAGGACGGTTTGACACTGACCGTCTGCTGGCAGCGGGCCTGATCCGAGCCCTGGGGCGTGGCCTGCAGGGCCTTGGTCCCGCCGTGTACGGGCGAGGAGACGGTCGTCGCGCCCGAGGAGGCCGAGCAGGTCCAGCCGCTCAACCCGTTCTCGAAGCCCGGGTTCGTCGCGATGTTGGCCGCGTGGGCCGGTGTTGCGGCGAGCATCGTCCCGCCGAGCGCCAGCACGGCGGCCGCGGCGAGTTTCCTGAGGTGCATCCGATTTACCCCGCAAAGATCTTTAGGAGGGTGTCGTGGGGGTACGGCCCGCACCCCGGGCGGGGTGCGGGCCGTACGAGTCGTGTCGGCCGTACGGATCGTGCGCGGGGTGTTTCCGCCCCGGGCGTTCTCGCTCGGTGCGCTTTCGCTCCGCGTTTTCGCCCTGAGCGGGCCCGCGTCAGACGTTTTCGTGCTGGGCGGGCCCGCTCCGTGCGGTTCAGAAGCCGGCGGTGACGCGGGTGAAGTCCCAGTCGGACTGGGCGATGCCACTGCAGTTGGAGACCACGCCGCCACCGGGGCAGGGACGGTCGCGGTTGACCGCCCAGTAGGCGAGACGGGTCAGGCCCTTGGACTTGGCCCAGTCGCGGATCTGGGTCCAGGCCGCCACCGTGGTC
>NZ_JBEXUE010000359.1:0-10527 GCF_040614275.1 Streptosporangium sp. NPDC006013 | reverse complement strand
GACCGGGTTTCATGCCGGTCGCCCGATCATGATTTCACGTCCTCGGTGGCTAGGAGGCTCGTCCCCCCGGGTGGGCGGGCCCCGTCTCGGGCAACCTGGTCTCGGGCTGTCCGGACTCTTTCTTCGCCTGTTTGGCGGAGCGTGTCGCTTTTATGGCGGCCTTCTTGCTCTTACCCGAGCTCTTCGCCGCCTTGTTCTTACTGTCCTTGGTGTTCTTGGTGTCCGTCACCGTTTCCCCCGTTGTGCTTGATGGGCGACGCCCTTGATTAGGCACTCAGAGGGGTTTAATACCCTTTACGGGCATCAACCACCCACAATCTGTGCGGTTACGGATGCGGTGCGTGGTCGAGGGCGGTGCCGGTCGGTGTCGGTCGGTGCGTCGAATCATGTGCGGTCCTCGCTGCCGGGGGCTCCGGCGAGGGCGCTCGTCCTCGTAACCGCCGCGCCGGTGTCGCGCACGCCGGGCTCGTCGTGGCGGACGGCGGCGGCCAGGAGTGTGAGGTCGCCTTCGAGGTTGTCCGGTGTGAGCGTGCCCCCGGCATTCCGCCAGGCCGGCCTGACGCTCTGCCGACGTCGTGCGGGAGGCGTTGTTCCCGGGGCGGCCGATGGCGGCGATCCGGGCCGTGGGAATGTCGAGATCGCGGAGAAGGCTGGGAATCGCCCGACACCTGAGCCGCGGCCCTTCCGGCCCCGGGGGAGGGCATGATCGCGTGCTTGGATTGCGCCTGCGAAAAGAAGAGGTAAATCGCAGCCCTCAGAACGGATAATGATCTTCACGATTGGGCAGAACGTCGGCACATGGCTTGCGTTCCGGGGAGGTGATGCATGGCCTGGTCACAAGACGAGGAGCGCATGCTGCTGCAGATCGAGCGCCATCTCGTCGATGAGGATCCGCGGCTAGCCGCGCGGCTGGAGTCGTTCAACGAGCGTGTCCAGCGCAAGGAGGGTGGCGGTGTCCGCAAACGCGGCGCCAAGAAGGGCAGGGGGCGTTCTGCCAGGCGCCTGCGCCGTTCGACGGTCATCATCATGTTCAGCTGGCTGCTGATCGCGACGCTGATCGCCACGCTTCTCATCATGGTTCTGCGCCACGAGGCGGCCGCTGCGTTCCCGCTGTGACAACAGCCGTCGCCGGCGGCCCCCTCTGCGGGCCTTCGTGACCGTCGCCGCGATCGCGGCCGTCCGTCAGCCGAGGGCGCGCAGGAAGTCGGCGGCCACCGGGGCGGCGACCGCCCCGCCGCCGGAGCCCTCCTCGACGATCACCGCGAAGGCCAGGTCGCCGCGGAAACCGATGAACCAGGCGTGGGTCTTCAGGTCGTCCTGCGCGCCGTACTCGGCGGTCCCGGTCTTGCCCCGGGTGCCCCGGGGCAGGCCCGCGTCCTTGGCCGTTCCCTTGGTGACCACCGCGGACATCATCTGGTGCATGCCGGGCATGACGGCCTCGGGGAGCGCCTGAGGCTCCGCCTTCTGCTTGATCGAGGGGACCAGGGTCGGCGGGCGCCAGGTGCCGTCGGCCAGCGCGGCGGCCACCGAGGCCATCATCAGCGGGCTGGCGGTGATCCGGCCCTGCCCGAAGGACTCCGCGGCCAGCTCCGCGTCGCTCTGGGCCCTGGGGAAGCTGCCCTTGGCGGCCGGGACGCCGATGCTGAGCTGCTTGTTGAAACCGAACAGCTCCGCGGTGCTCAGCAGCTTGTCGGCGCCCAGCCGCTCCTTGGCCAGGGGCGCGAAGGTGGTGTTGCAGGAGTGGGCGAAGGAGTCGGACAGTGACACCGAACCGTAGGCGGCGTGGTGGGAGTTACGGATCGGCAGGCCGCCTACCTTGACGTCCTTGGGGCAGGTGACCCGATCGCCCGGGTTCATCCCCTCGGCCAGCAGCCCTACGGCGGTGACCGCCTTGAAGGTCGAGCCGGGGGGATAGTTGCCGTCCAGTGCCCGGTTGAAGCCGCCCTCGTTGTTCACCACCGAGAGGATCTCGCCTGTCGAGGGTTTGATCGCGACCAGTGCGGTGGTCTTCTTCAGGTCGCGGACCGCCTCGACCGCGGCTCGCTGGACCCGCATGTCCAAGCTGGTCTCCAGGTTCTTGCCGGCCTCGCCCTCGATCTTGCCGAGCGTCTTGACGGTCTTCTTGTCCGCGCCGACGAGTTCGACCTCGGTGTCGGGGGTGCCGGCCAGGCGCTTCTGGAAGGTGCTCTGCAACCCGCTCGCGCCGACCGCGTCGCCGACTTTGTAGGGGACCCCCAGTTTCGCGACGCTCTTCGCCGTGGCCTTCTCCAGGTAGCCGACGAGCTGCTGCACCGAGCCGCCCACGTCGGCGCCGTCGATGCGGGCGCCGTCGGCGGAGGTGATCGCGGCACGCTCCGGCCACTTCGTTCTCAGCGCGAAGGCGGTGGTCGCGGTCAGGTCGGGGTGGACGGCACTGGGCGACCACCTGACCCGCCAGTGCCGGTCGACGACCGTCAGGTCGACGCTGCCGGAGTAACTCCACTCGCCGACGTCCTTCAGCTTCAGCGTCGCGGTGTAGGAGGCCTGGCCGGTGCCGTCCCCGGTCTCGCGCACCCCGTCGAGCCGTACGACGGTGTTCTCCACGGCCAGGGCCTTGCGCATGTTGTCGTACGTCGTGGCGAACGCCGGGTCCGGTGCTCCCAGCTCGGCGCGCATGCCCGCCAGGTCGCCGCTCTGCCAGGCGCCGACGAATCGCTGTGCGGTCTCCTCGGGCGTGCCCCTGGTGTGCAGGTACCACCAGGCGCCGCCGCCGGCGGCCCCCGCCACCAGCACGACGGCCGCCGATGTGATCGCGATAGTTCTACCCCGTGCCACGTGATCCCCCCAGCTCTCGGTGCCCCAGCGCCGCAGCCTAGCGTGACCTGCGCGAGATATTTCGATAAATGATCATTTGTCCTGTGTACGGCTGGGCGCGTAGCTCGTCACGTACTCCTGCCCGGACAGCTCCTGGATCGCGGTCATGATCTCGTCGGTCACCCTACGCCGGTCGCGCGCGCTCGTCTCGGAACCGGTGAAGGTCATCGGCTTGCCGATGCGGACGCTCACCCGGCCCGGCCTGGGCCTCGCGGCACCGATCGGCAGCACCTTGTCGGTGCCCCCCATCGCCACCGGGACCACCGGCGCGCCGGTGGCCAGGGCCAGCCAGGAGACGCCGACCTTGCCCCGGTAGAGGCGGCCGTCGGGGGAGCGGGTGCCCTCGGGGTAGATGCCGAACAACTCGCCGTCGCCGAGCACCTTCGCCGCCGCGTCGAGCATGTCCTGGGCCGAGGTGGGGCTCTGCCGGTCGATGCTGATCTGGCCGGTGGCGCGCATCCACATCGCGGTGACGGGGTTACCGGTGAAGTACTCGGCCTTGGCGACGAAGCGTACCTGGCGCTTGAGCACCAGCGGCAGGAAGGTCGAGTCGAGGATCGACAGATGGTTGGAGGCCATGATGGCCGGACCCGTGACGGGAACGTGCTCATGCCCGGTGACCGTGGTCGGCCAGAGCAGATGCAGGATCGGAGCGCTGACGGTCTTGGTCAGGCGATAGAGCACGGACTCTCCTCATGAGACGGGTTCACCACACTAGGTGGTGGCCCGACGGCCGACGGTTGTACGCACCCGCACAAGCGGAGCCGCCGGGTTTGTGGCCCTCCTCCAACAGCGTGGCTCTTTTCCGGGGCGAGCCCGACGAAATCCTCCGGTCGGGCCCGGTGAAAAAGAAGCGTCCCGCGAGCCTGGGGGGCTCGCGGGACGCGATGTTTTGGTGCCGATGTGGCGGTCGCCTCCTCGGCGAGAGGCACAACACGGCTCCAGCCGAACGGTATTCCGTGAAGGCGGTAATTTGCGGCCCGGGGGACACAAACCACATCGGCACGATCACTCTAACGGACGTCCGCCGGTGGTTATTCCGCTTCTCCCGTCACCGGCGTGTCAGCCATGGCCGGTGGCCTCCGGTCACTCGCAGCTCACGGTGGGAACCGGACTCCGCCGCCCTCGCCGCGGGAGGAGAAGATTCAAGGCTTCTGGTGGCCGGCCGCTGGGACCGCCGGTGCGGCGCCGCGGGGGAGGCTCAGCGGCCGGCCAGCCGGGCCTCCGCACGGGCCCATGACTCCTCGCCCTCCTCGGGAAGGTAGGTGACCAACCGCTCGCTCTGCCGCACCAGGGCGCGGATATCGGAGACCACGCCTTGGGCGCGGGCCTGGACCAGGGCGTTGCCGAGGGCGGCGGCCTCCACCGGACCGGCGACCACGGGCAGGCCGGTCGCGTCGGCGGTCATCCGGCAGAGCAGCGCGTTGCGGGCACCGCCGCCGACCACGTGCACGACCTCCACCTTCTGGCCGCTGAGGCGTACGGCGTCGCGGAGCGTGCGCCGGTAGGCCAGGGCCAGGCTCTCCAGCACGCACCGTACGGTTTGCGCCCGTCCCTGCGGGGGCCGCTGGCCGGTCCGCTCGCAGTAGGTCGCGATCCGGGCCGGCATGTCGCCGGGGGGCATGAAGACCGGGTCGTCGGGGTCGACCACCGCCTGGAACGGGACGGCCTGCGCGGCGGCGTCGAGCAGGCCGGCCACATCGGTCTCGCCCCAGGTGCGCATGCACTCCTGCAGGATCCACAGGCCCATCACGTTGCGCAGGTACCGGACGGTGCCGTCGAGGCCGCCCTCGTTGGTGAAGTTGGCCAGCCGGCTCTCCTCGGTCAGGACGGGCCTGGGGAGTTCGAGCCCGACCAGCGACCAGGTACCGGAGGAGATGTAGGCGAACCGCTCGGTGCTCGCGGGCACCGCCGCCACCGCGGAGGCGGTGTCGTGTGAGGCGACCGAGGTGACCGGGGTGGAACCCGGCAGCCCGGTCTCCGCGGCCACCTCGGCCAGGAGCGTCCCGGCGGGCGCTCCGGGGTGCCGCAGCTCCGGCAGGAGCCCGGCCGGCAGGCCCAGTCGCTCCGCCAGCCCTCGGGCCCAGTCGCCGGTCCGCACGTCGTACAGGCCGGTGGTGGAGGCGTTGGTGACCTCCGCGCCGACGGAACCGGTCAGCCAGCGGGTCAGCAGGTCCGGGATCATCAGCAGCGTCTCCGCGCGGTCGAGGCCCGGCTCGGCGAGCAGCTGGTAGACGGTGTTGAACGGCAGGAACTGCAAGCCGCCGACCTGGTAGAGCGTGTCGGCTCCCAGATCGGCGACGACTCGCTCCATGATCCCGTTGGTCCGCCCGTCGCGGTAGTGCACCGGGTTGCCGATGAGCCGGCCCGCGCCGTCGAGCAGCCCGTAGTCGACGGCCCAGGAGTCGATGCCGATCGAGTCGACCGGCCCGGCCTCGCGAAGCCCGTCGAGCACCCCCCGATAGAGGGCGAGGATGTCCCAGTGCAGGGTGCCGTCGACCCGGACCGGGCGGTTGGCGAAGCGGTGCGCCTCGGTCAGGCTGATCCGCTCGTCCTCGATCCGCGCCGTCATCACCCGGCCGCTGGAGGCTCCCAGGTCGACCGCCGCGTAAACGCTCATCTGTCACTCACCACTCGTGGTCAGGTGGTCGCCGCCGTTCCGTCCGCCGCTCAGCCGGTGGACTCGCGGGCGACCAGTTCGGGCTGGAACATGATCTGCCGGTGGGCGTGCTCGCCGGGGTTGCCGCACTCGTCCAGCAGCAGTTCGGTGGCGATCCGCCCGAGTTCGTAGGTGGGCTGACGGATCGAGCTCAGCGACACCGCCGAGGCCACCGCGAAGTCGATGTCGTCGTAGCCGATCAGGGCCACGTCGCCGGGCACGCCGACCCCGGCCTGGTGCAGGCCGCGCAGTACACCGAGGGCGAGCATGTCGTTGGCGCAGAAGATCGCCTCGGGCAGCCGCCCGGAGCGGACCAGCCGCTCCGCCGCCTCCTGGCCCGCCCGCGCGGTCATCGCGGGCATCTCCACCGTCTCCAGCGCGGTCGCCGGGGCGAGACCCGCGGCGGCGAGAGCCAGCTCCGCGCCCCGTCTGCGGTCCGCGCACTGCCGGATGGCCAGCGGGCCGGTGATGTGGTGGATGCTCCGCGCGCCGCGCTCCAGCAGGTGGCGGGTGGCCAGCCGGCCGCCCGCCACGTCGTCGACGCTCACCGAGCACAGGTCGGGCCGGTACGCCGGATGGTCGACCAGCACCACGCTGATGCCGTGCTCGCGCAACCCGTCGAGCCGCCGGGGATCGTCGTCCGACGGCGTGATCAGCACGCCGCGTACCCGATGTTCGGCGAACACGCGCAGGTTGTGCTCCTCCTTGGTGCGGGAACCTCCCGAGTTGCCGAGGATCACCGCGTAGCCGAGCTCGCTGGCGACGTCCTCGGCGCCTGCGGCGACGTCGGTGAAGAACGGGTTGCCGATGTCCATGAGCGACAGCCCGATGGTCCGGCTGTGCCCGGCGCGCAGCGTCGAGGCGGAGCCGTGCCGGACGAAGCCGAGCTCGCGGATCGCGCGCCTGACGCGCTCCCGGGTCTCGGGAGCGACCCGCTCCGGCCGGTTGAGCACGTTGGACACCGTGCCGGGGGAGACCCCGGCGACCCGAGCGACCTCCTTGATGCCGACGCCGCTCACCTGCTGTCCCCCCTTGACCCGGCATAGATTAAAACGTGTTACACGATGTCGGCAAGACCCTACTCAAAGATGACGATGGGCCCACCATCCCCCTGCCTGCGTAGTTGTCGTAACGCGTTGGAAACGAGACCTTCACCACCCATTGACAATGTCTGACGCTGCGGTTTAGCGTCCGGTCAGTCTTCTAAAACGTTTTTAGAGCAGGGAAGGGGTGTGGCGCGGTGACCGCACCGGGCGATGGGGAGGCGCCACTCGGGCCGTCCCCCGGCGGGGCCCCTCCGGTCCTGGCACTGGCCGGGGTCAGCAAGGCGTTCGGCGCCGTGCAGGCGTTGCGCGAGGTCTCTCTGAACCTTTACGCCGGAGAGGCGCACGCGCTCGCCGGGGAGAACGGCGCGGGGAAGTCCACCCTGGTGAAGACCCTGGCCGGGGTGTACCGTCCGGACACCGGGCAGGTCCTGCTGGACGGCGAGCCGGTGGAATTCGGCAGTCCCGCCGACGCCCAGCAGGCGGGCGTGGCCGTGATCTACCAGGAACCCACGATGTTCCCCGACCTGTCGGTCGCCGAGAACATCTTCATCGGCCGGCAGCCCAAGGCCGCGCTCCGCCGCATCGACCGCAGGGCCATGCACGGCCGGGCCGCCGAGCTGTTCAAACGGCTCGGCGTGGCGCTCGACCCCGAGCAGCCGGCCCGCGGCCTGTCCATCGCCGACCAGCAGCTCGTGGAGATCGCCAAGGCGCTCTCCCGGGACGCCCGGGTGCTGATCATGGACGAACCCACCGCGGCGCTGTCCGGCAACGAGGTGACCCGGCTGTTCAACGTGGTCAAGGCGCTGCGCGAGCAGGGGTGCGCGGTGCTGTTCATCTCGCACCGCCTGGACGAGATCTTCGAGCTCTGCCAGCGGGTCACCACGCTGCGCGACGGCGGTTGGATCGCCAGCGAACCCGTCGCGGGCCTGACCCATGACGACCTGATCCGCCGTATGGTCGGCCGCGACCTCGACAACCTTTATCCCAAGCAGGAGACCGAGGTCGGCGAGGTCGCCCTCAAGGTCGGCCGGCTCACCCGTGAGGGCGTGTTCACCGACGTCTCCTTCGAGGTGCGGCGGGGCGAGATCGTGGCACTGGCGGGGCTGGTCGGCGCCGGGCGCAGCGAGGTCGCCCGGGCCATCTTCGGAGTGGACCGCTGGGACGCCGGGACCGTGGAGGTCAACGGAGAGCGGCTGCCGCCCGCGTCCCCGACCGCCGCGATGTCCGCGGGCCTGGCCCTGGTCCCCGAGGACAGGCGTCAGCAGGGGCTGGTGATGGACCACTCGATCGAGCGCAACATCGGCATCACCGGCCTGAAGGCGCTGCGCCGTGGCCCGGTGATTTCCCGGGCCGCCGAGCGGGACCGCGCCCGCGACTGGGCCATCCGGCTCCAGCTCAAGTTCAACCGGCTGTCGGACGCGGTGAACGTGCTCTCCGGCGGCAACCAGCAGAAGGTCGTGCTGGGCAAGTGGTTGTCCACCAAGCCCGACGTGCTCATCATCGACGAGCCCACCCGGGGCATCGACGTGGGCACCAAGGCCGAGGTACACCGCCTGCTGTCCCAGCTGGCCGCCGACGGGCTCGCCGTGCTGATGATCTCCTCCGACCTGCCCGAGGTGCTGGGCATGGCCGACCGGGTGCTCGTCATGCAGGAGGGGCGGCTCGTCGCCGAGATCCCGCGGGAGCGGGCCACCGAGGAGAGCGTGATGACCGCAGCGACCGGAGGGACCTCGTGATCGACAGGAACGAGGGCGCCGGAAAGCACGGTGCCCGGGTCATGCGGCGGACGGAGGAGGCCTCATGAGCGCCGTCACCGCCGGGCGGAGCACCCGGAATCTGGTGGACCTGGTCTTCCGGGCCCGCGAGCTGAGCATCGTGGCGGCACTGGCCGTCCTGGTCATCGTGACCGTGGGCGTCAACGGCAACTTCCTGTCCGAGCAGGGCGTCAAGGACATCTTCCTCAACGCCTCCATCCTGGTGCTGCTCGCCGTGGGCCAGTCCGTCGTGGTCATCACCCGCAACATCGACCTGTCCGTCGGCTCGGTCGTCGGCCTGGTGGCCTTTACCGTCGGAGACTTCCTCGCCGCCGACCACAGCAGGGGCATCGTCTTCGCGGTGGTCCTGGGCGTCGGGCTCGGCGCGCTCTGCGGACTGGTCAACGGCCTGCTGGTCAGTTTCGGCCGAGTCCCGGCCCTGGTGGTGACGCTCGGCACGCTGTACGTGATCCAGGGCGTCGACCACTACATCGCCCACGGCAGGCAGATCAACGCCGTCGACCTCCCTCCGGCACTGCTGTCGCTGGGCAACGGCACGGTGTTCGGCATCCCGTACCTGCCGATGATCGCCGTCCTGGTGATGCTGGCCGTCGGCTACTACCTGCGCTCCTACGCCTCGGGCCGGGACTTCTACGCCATCGGCTCCAGCCCGGAGGCGGCGGCACTGGCCGGTGTGTCCGTGCGGCGCCGCGTCATGGCGGCCTATCTCTTCAGCGGTGCGCTCGCCGGCCTGGCCGGGGTGCTCTGGCTCTCCCGGTTCGGCACCGTCGTCGCCGACGCCGCCAACGGCTGGGAACTCCAGGTGGTCAGCGCCGTCGTGGTCGGCGGCGTGGCGATCACCGGCGGTGTCGGCACCGTATACGGCGCGGCCCTCGGCGCGCTGCTGCTCACCACGATCACCAGCGCGCTGGTCGTGCTCAAGGTCAGCCCGTTCTGGCAGCAGGCCATCACCGGCGCGTTGCTGCTTCTGGCGATCAGCGTCGACCGGCTGCTCGCCCTGCGGGTCGCGAGGGTACTGCGGAGGAGGAACTTCCGAAATGGCTCCTGACGTGAAGTCCGCCACCGGCGCCGCGGACACGGCCGCTCCGCTCCTCGCCGGGCTGCCGGACCGTGGCTCGCCAGGCCGGTTCCTCCGCTGGGACGTGCTGGTCGGCCTGCTCCTGGTGCTCGTCTTCATCGGCGGCTCGGTGGGATCGCCCGGCTTCGCCGGCGTCGACAACCTGTCCTTCGCCCTTGGCGACCTCGGTGAGATCGCGTTGATCGCACTGGCAATGACCATGCTGGTCGTCGCCGCCGAGGTGGACCTGTCGGTGGCCTCCGTGCTCGGCCTGTCGAGCGCGCTGGTCGGCACCCTGTGGGACGCCGGCTGGGCGATCGAGACGATCATCCCGCTGGTGGTCGTGGTCGGGGCGGTATGCGGCCTTGTCAACGGTCTGCTGGTGACCAGGCTGGGACTGCCGTCACTGGCGGTGACGATCGGCACGCTGGCGCTCTACCGGGGCCTGGCCTACGTGGTGCTCGGGGACCGGGCCATCGCCGAGTTCCCGCAGCAGTACGTCTCCCTCGCCGTGGAGGATGTTCCCGGCACCCCGATCCCCTACCCGGTGGCGCTGTTCGTCCTGCTGGCGATCATCACCGGCGTCGTGCTGCACGCCACCGGATTCGGCCGCTCGCTGTTCGCCATCGGTGCTCAGGAGGAGGCCGCGCTGTTCGCCGGCATCCGGGTCAAGCGCATCAAGCTCATCCTGTTCGTGCTCTCCGGCACGGTCGCCGCCTTCGCCGGAGTGGTCTTCACCCTCCGCTACGGCAGCGCCCGCGCCGACAACGGCATGGGCCTGGAGCTGGCCGTCATCGCGGCCGTCCTGCTGGGCGGCGTCGACTTCGACGGCGGCAAGGGCACCCTCGGCGGGGTGATCGCCGGAGTGCTGCTCATCGGCCTTCTCCGCAACCTGCTCATGCTCAACGACGTGTCGACGGAGATCCAGTCGATCGTCACCGGACTCCTCCTGATCATCTCGGTGATCACCCCGCGTCTCGTTGCCGTCATAGGGCAACGCCGGCGCCGCCCGTCACCTGTCTCATCGCCCACGCCCCCCGCATCCTGAGGAAGCGCTTATGTTCACTGTTTCGCGAAGGTCCGCCTCGACCGCGGTCGTGGCCGGTCTGCTCTCGCTCGGGCTCGCCGCCTGCGGCG
>NZ_JBEXUE010000358.1:0-10568 GCF_040614275.1 Streptosporangium sp. NPDC006013 | reverse complement strand
CGGAGGGGAGATGGGGCCACAATTCACTCACTGGAAAATCCGCCCCCTGCCGAGGTTCCTCACTGCGCCGGAGATCTGAGTCCTGAACTCCGCGAGCTCCACCGCCGCGGGTGGGGCGAAGAGATGCAACGGTGACGCGGCGAAGGTTCTCACCAGCACGTCCCCGACGCTGTCGGGCGGCCATTCCTCACGTTCATCGAGCTCTGCGCGGAGGTGCAAGGCGAGCTCCAGCAGCATCGCGGCGACGCCTGCCTGGAGTTCGTCGAGCAAAGCTTGCTGGCGTCTGTCCTTGGCACCACGGGTGACCGCCGTGCGGAGTTCGCGGTCGTGTTTGTTGATGAGCACGCGAAACGTGCCGTAGAAGGGGGCGGTCAGGTCTGTGCTCGTCTCCAGGTGCCAGCTGGCGGTGGGGGAGAGCCGGGTATGGGCGAAATCGATCTCGTGCACCGGGAACATGGAGGACATGCTTTCCAACACCACCCGTTGAAGGTGCTCGGCGAGCACCGAACCGGGGACCGTGGCCACGCCGACCCCTCGCTCCACGGTGGCGCGGGTGAGGCTGATGGTGCTGCGGAGTGACAGGATTCCGGACAGGCGTTCGCCCACGAGTGTCGTATGGATCAAGGCCGTGCCGTTCGGGTCGAACCGCGCCGCCAGCGCGGCTTCGGTCATGTCGGTGGTCGAGCTGGTCCAGGAGACGGTCAGTGCGACGTCCGCCAGGTGGAGCCCCGTCTCCTGGACGAAGCGCGCTACGTCAACCCGCACCCGACGTGCTGCCCGCAGATCAGTGCCTGGGTCCCAGCCGTCGACCGCCTCCGGCATGGGCCTCCACTCCTCCGCGTCGAGGAGGAACCACGGTTCCCAGACCACAGTGCCCTGACGCGGGACCAGGTAGGGACGAACGTCAGCCGGCATCGGACGTCACCTGACTCACTCGGAAGCGTACGACAGCGTCGGGTACGTGTGTGGCGTAGACGTACCAGTCCGACTCCTCGCCCGCAGGCACCGTGACGGTCTTTCCACGCGCGACGACTCCGGTGGTGGACTGCCACTGCATGATCCGCGGAACGGCGGCACCGAGAGGGGGCTCGCTCTCGCGGCCTCCCCCTTCCAAGACGACTTCGACGTCGGCAGAGAGGACTCTCGATGCGACCGCCGCAGGGACTTTGACTGCGGCGACCAAGTAAGGCTCTCCCTCGTGCATCAGCAACATCGGGGTTCCGTGCAGTCGAGGCCGTCCTCCTCGGCGCGATGACACACCGCCTTCGAGGCCGCCGGTACTTCCCCGTCCACCACCGCCGAAGTCGCCACCTCCGGTGCCGATTCCGCCGGTTCCGCCGCCACCGGCGCCCGACTCGTCGTCTTTCGGCCGTCGGCTCATCCGCGCGGGCACGATGCTGGCGAGCAGCGCCGACAACTGCCCCAGTCCTTGGCCTCCTGATCCACCGCTCTGGGGTCCGAGCCCAAGTCGTTCGTCCAGTTGCTTCTGTACGAACGTGCGTGCTCCCTGCACGACCCCTCGTGCGGTTCCGGTCAGCCCCTTGGAGATCCAGTCGTCGTGCGTGGGCGGCTCGGCGGAGGCGAACAGCGCGTCGGCGTCCTCGGACGCCTTGAACACACCTGCGTAGGCGAGGCGTTGGTCGGGATGGGGCGGACCGGGAAGGTAATCGACCACGAGTTCGGCGACACGCATGCGGGCGACGTGGTGGGACGGACCCTCGAACGGCTTCGCCGCACCGACGAGGAGGCGCGTGCTCGTGCCTCCGGCGACACCCAGGGCCATGGCGAAGGTGCCGGCGTGCTTTGGCGGCACGGTACGCGAGAACGCGACTCCGTCACCCGCTCGTACCTCTTGCAGTGCCTCGACGAAGGGTGCGAGCTCGCCGAAGGTATGAGGGTCGGCCACGGGGACGGCCGACCCGTTGACGCCCACGACGAAGCGCATGTGACGTCCATCCTCGTCCGGGACCATCTTCGGCCACAAGTTCCACAGGATGGAGGACGTGATGAAAGTGGCGGCCTCCTCGGGGGTCCGATCACGAGCGTCCGTCTCGGATCCGACAGTTCCCAGGTCGGCGGCCAGAATGACGATATCGGTGCCGGTGTCGCCGTCGTCGAAGCCCGGTAACCCCAAGGCCTTGGAGATCGCGTCGGCATGAGGAGAGACGACCGGGTCCGGCACGTCGTCCGTCGCCACGAGGCCCCACCAGTGACGGCCGGTGAAACGGCGCTCGTCGAGATAACAACTGTGACCGAGCGCGGCGCCCATCAGTCGACGGGAGTCGGGACCGTGAGCGGCGGTGTGCGTGTCCACGAGGATCGCGCTGGCTCGGCTGAGTCGGTAGAAGATGCCCTTCCCGAATCCGTACGTTCCCCCGCCGAACTTGTGGTCGCTTGGCTCCCCAACATTTCGGATGAACTGCACGAAGTCAGGCGTCTCTCCGTCGTGCGCGCGCTCACCGGCGCGCAGCGGACCGCCCAGCCCTCTGGTGTTGCGGTCGGAGATCACCAGCACGACGGTCTCCGGGCGCAGGGCTCCATCGAGGTCGACGTTCGACTGTTTCGGAGGTCCCGGCAGCAGCAGGTCACGCCAGATGTGAACGTCGTCGCCGAGCACACGGACGTCGATGCGGAACTCCACCACTCCGTCGGACAGATGCGCGTCCCAACTGTTCTGCGCCGCCTCCCGCACCAGAACAGTCAACGGGTCGAGCGCGGGTCGTCCCAACTGCTTGACGATACCCTCTGCTACCGCAGAGCCTTCCGGTGCGAACGGCTGCGACCACCAACGAGCGCTCATCTGACCGCCTCCTCCGCGATCTCGGCCAGAGAGGCACCGGTGCTGAACGGGAGCAGAGCGGTGAGTTCGATCTCATAGCGGATGTCCGCTACGCCGTTCGGAAGCGAGCCAGTGACGAGGGACGACGGGACGAGTCGAGGCGTGTCCGGACCGACCGCGATTCTGAGTACCTCCTCGATCGCGAACGTGTCCAGGTCAGGTCGATCCGGCTGGCCCGACCATCCTGCCGCCGAGAGCCGTGTGCGGAGGCTCGCCCGTGACACCACTGAGCCGCGTAACTGTTCGACGAGGTCGCTCAACGTCCGCCCCTCGGGATCTTTCACGACGCGGAGTAGGACGAGGTCCAACGGTCGTCCATTGTGGGTGCCCAGCTGTTCCAACCCGTGGGCGGTGATGGTGTCACCTGCGGTGCTCAAGCCCTTCACCTCCAGGCACCGGACGGCAGCCTCGAAGTCGTGCGGTTCGTTGAGCGGCCCACGCCAGGCATCTACGGGGAAACCGGGATCGGCCTCGACGAGGGCCAAGAGCACGGCGAGCTCCGCGAAGAGGCCCAGCTTGGCCTGACGCGATAGTCCACGCAGCAGGCTGCTCCGGAAGAGTCGCCGCCACCGCGCGATGGCGGCGACCGCGGCGTCCCCCGGTCGCCGCGCGTCCGCCACGGCCTCCAGCACGTCGGTCACGACCTCGTTGAACTCAGGGAAGAGATCAGGCTCCGCACAGGACACGTCGACGTATGCGATAGCAGCACCGCCGAAGCTGAGCTTGCGGACCACGGTGCTGAGCACCGCCGGCCTGGGATCGACGGACACGTCCTCGTCACCGGCGGGAACGAGGAGGTGTCGGGCACCTGTGCCGTCGAGCGCCACGCGGCAGGGCTCCGCATGGCATGTCACGTCCAGAGGAAAGGAAACGAGTTCCTTGGCACGCGGCCGGGTCAGGACCGCCCATGCACGTTCCAGCACGGTCGGTTCTACGCCCGTCACATCAGGTCCTCGGTGTCGATGCCGAGTGCCTCGTCGACGTTCTCGCTCTCGACGTCGGTGAGGTCTACTGCGACGTGGGTAGCCTGGATACTCTTCGTCCGGACGTCCCCGGGGAAGGTGATGCCAAGGCCGACCACAGGCTGCGCCGCGCCGAGCGCGGTGCGCGGGGGATGCTCGGAGGCGCCGCTCTGCTGCTGATTGACGGGTTCGCTCGTCGGGTCGATCAAGTAGAGGACGACCAGGCCGCGGTCATGACAGACAGGGTGGCTGTTGCGCAGGGCGACGAGTTCGCTCTCGCTCTTCGCCCTCGCCTGTGAGGCCGTCAGACCGAGGTCCAGGGCGCGGTCCTGCTTGCTCATCAGCGTCTTGATGTCCGCGCGTTCGGCGTGGTGGTCGTTCAGCCGGGATCGGATCGAGTACTTGATGTCGAGACCGCCCAGTCTCGCGTCCCCACCCTCACCGGTCACGACGGCGACGGACCACATCGCCAGGCTCGGCGGGTCGCTGGTGAGCTGCCGGTCGATGTACTTGACCATGAGCGACGGTTCGAGGTCCGGGGAGTCCTCGTGCACCTGATAGCGGGACAGGAAGGTCTTCACAAGCGACACCGGGACGTCGCGGATCAGTCGGGCGGCACCCAGGTCCTCGACCTGACCGTGCCGGACCGCCTCCTGGACGAGGTTCTCCGCGGCCTGGCGGTTGCTGTCCAGCCAGTCGCTGTCGCGGTGCTCGAAGTAGCGGGTCTGCAACCGGCGCCCGGCGTAGGAGATGAAGGCCGGCTGGGCAGCGCCCAACTTGGCGGTGATCCGCAGCGATGGATGCGTCCGAATGCGTACCGCGACCTGGGACGGCGTCAGGTTCTCCCGTTGATAACGGTCGATGTCGTCGCGCATCTCGTGCTCGACGGTGGCGAGATGGCGGAACGCCGCTGCGAGGCTCGGTGTCATCCAGATTCTGGGCAGATCCTCGTACCCGGTCCGGTACCCGAACCAGCGACCCATCTGGAGCAGAGTGTCGTAGGCCGTCGCCCCTCGGACGAAGAAGCTGACGACGAGCCCTTCCAGGGTCAGCCCTCTTGAGAGGGTGTTGCCGCCGACGGCGATGGCGACCACGGAGGGGTCGGAGTAGTCGAGCCGGTCCTGGCTTCGGTAGTTGTCGAGGACGACGCGCGTCGTGGCGATCACTTCGCTCAGGTACGGGAGAACCTCGTCGAAGGTGTTCTGATTCCGGTCGAAGTCCTCGGCGGGCACTCGCGACGACTCCTTCTCCCAGAGGTTGCGCCACTCATCGAGGACCTCTGGACTACCGGCCGTGAGGCCGGCCACGGTCTGCTTCTGCAGCCACCGCAAAGGGTCCCGATAGCTCTCGTGGACCGCGATCTTCACAGACGTGTGGATGAGCATCGTGCTGTGGCCGTCGTCGCCACGCGCCCGTCGTGCCGCTGTGGCCAACCAGAACCAGCGGACAGCCGTCACCAACTCATCGATCATGGTGGGGGTGAACCCATCCGCGGACTCCTTGCTGCCTGGACGCAACAGCGGGACATCCTTCTCGGCGACCAGGCGCACCATGTCGTAACCGTCCGGTGGGCCCTGCTCGTCGGCAGTCTCCCACTCCACGGCATCGCGACCGAAGATCTTCTCGGGGCCGAAGTAGCCATCGGGACGCGGCAGGTTGAGGATGAACGACTTCGGATATAAGTCTTCCTGGGTGGGGTCGATGAATACGTTGGCGAAGGGTGTCGCGGTGTAACCGACGTACGTGCAGCGTGGCATCAGGTTCAGGAGCTTGCGGATGAGCGGGTTGATCCGACCCGTGGCCACCGAGGCCTGATCCGCCTCGTCGTCGATGATCAGTACGGGGGCGGACGCGAGTGCCTTCCGGCTGTTCGGCTTGTCCAACCACCTGATGAGCTTGTCCAGCACGGCCGCGTTCTTCTTGACGACTGCCAGGACCGTCTTCTCCTCACTGAGCGCGGCCGACGCCTCAATGGTCTGTGCGACGAAGTCCTGGGTTTCACCGGTCAGTGTCATCCAGCGGTCGGGGTTGAGGTCCTTGAGGTACTGGTCCAGTCGTACCTGGGTCTGGCGGCGCAGCCCGTTGTGGATGCCGGACAGGACGATGACCAGGCGGTACCGCACATCCGCCATCTTCGCGATGACCGCGGTGAAGTTGGTGGTCTTCCCACTCTGCACATATCCCACCACGAGACCTTTGGAGTCCCATGTGGAAGAGTCCGGTCGTGGGGTGTGGGCGACCACGGTGCTGGATGAGTGGTCCACGGAGCTGATGCGTTCGTCAGGCCACTTATCGGTCTTGAACTGGTCCTTCAGGGCCAGCCAGTAGCGGTCGGCCTCACCCGGGCCGCTGTACCAGTCGTCCGAACCGGCCGTGATGATCGGAGGCCCGCCGGCCTGCACCTTCGCTCTGTCAGCCTCGAACTGGCCTCGGAACTTGTCGACCATCTCCTCGGGCAACGAGTCCGAGAAGCTAGCGACGGCTGCCTCGACGCCGTGGCGTCTAGCCCAGTCCGCGAAGACGGTGTACAGGCTCAACGTTCCTCACCCTTTCCCCTGTCAGGGAAAGAAATTTAGCGGATAAGGGCATAGGCGACCAAGCTGACCTTTAACTCGTGGAGTTCGGCAGCCTGAAGGCGTCATGGGGCTGTGTGGTTATGTCCCGATTATGTGGTATGCGCAAGTCGGCGGGTTGACCGCCGCACAACCGACTGATCTTTCCCCACAGGACGGATACCTTGTCTGAGTCGGTCCTGTGTCGGTTGGGAAGGAAAACCTGTGCCCGTACCTCACTCACCTAAGTTTCGTGAGCACGCCGTCGCGCTGGCCCGACTCGGTGACGAACCGATCATCACCTTGTCCCGAGAGCTGGGAATCAGCGGATCCTGCCTGCGAAAATGGCTGGCTCAAGCCGACGCCGACCAGGAGGGCCGGACATCGAGCTGGCTGACGACGGTTGAGAAAGCCAAAGTCGCCGAGCTGCGACGCAAAAACAAGTAGTTGGAACTGAAAAATGAGATCCTGAAATGCGCGGCTGCTTACTTCGCGCGTGAGAACGTTCTCTCAAAACAGCATACTTGCTGGTCCGTAAACTCGCCGACGACGATGTCCCTGTCGCGGTGACCTGCCGAGTGCTGAAGGTATCGCGCTCTGGATGTCATGACTGGCTCGGCCGACCCACGTCCACGAGCAAGCGAATATCGAGCTGGCGAAAATCATTCGTGAGATTCATGTCGAGTTCCTCGGCAGCTACGGCGCGCCGCGTGTGCATGCGGAGTTGACGCTGGGCCTGGCGGTGAATCGCAAGCGCGTCGAGCGGCTCATGCGCCAAGCCGGGCTGCAGGGCGCTTACCGGCGGCGAGGGCGCCGCACCCCGGTCAACGTTGCGACCAAGGAGGACCTGGTCGGCTGGGCGTTCACCGTTCAGGTCCCCGACCGGCTCTGGCTGACCGTGAAGGAGGCTTGCGCGGCCGGCACCGCCGGGGCGAAGAAGGAGGGCTTAGCCAAGAGACCGGCGAGGTGACCAAAGGGCTCATGCCCGGCCTCGCCGCCCGGCTGCACACCGAGGACGGCGGAACCGTCTTCCTCAAGGCCGTCCCCACCGCCGGCCCGGCCGCGTCCCTGTACGAGCGGGAACGACGAGCAGGTACCGTACTGCCGCCTGGCCTGCCCCCCACCTGCGGTGCAACGGCGAGGTGGAGGGGGGATCGTGCTGCTGCACGAGTACGTCGACGGCCGGGACGCCGACCTGTCGCCCGGTTCGCCGGACGTGCCGCTCGTGCTGGACACCCTGGTCGTCCTGAACGAGGCGCTCACCCCATGTCCTGGTGGTGTCCCGGAGGTCGCGGTGAACATCGCGGGACTGCAGGCCAAGGCCGCGAGCCTGCTCGCCGGGGAGTTGCCGGACCGGGCCGTGTACGAGACGGCGCTCGACAGGTTCGACCCCGACGCGTTGGAGGGGGACACCCTTCTCCACTACGACCTGCACCCCGGTAACTTCCGGATCGACGACGGGCGAGCGTACGTGATCGACTGGGCGTTCGCGGTGCGCGGTGCCGCGTGGGTGGACGCGGTCATGCTCGCTCCCCGTCTCATCGAGGCGGGCCACACCCCGGAGCAGACCGAGGGGCTGCTGGCCCGGGTACCGGCCTGGTGGTCCGCGCCTGCGGACGCGGTCACCGGCCTGGCCGCGCTGTGGACGCTGTTCCGCCTGTACAAGGCGCGGTTCGGCCCGGTGGAAGGACGCGATTTCCGGGCGCGGGCCGCCGAGGCAGGGCGAGCATGGGTGCGGCATCGCTCCTGCTGACCTGCCCCTGGAGGACCTGACGTGAGCATGCATGAAGCCGTAGGTCTCGCCGCCCAGCTCACCTGTGATCCGGCCTGGCGGGAGGCGATTGAGGCCGTACCCCGGGAATGTTTTCTCGGCTCGGCGATCGCCAGGGCCACCGAGTACGGCGATCGGTGGGAGGTGGTGCGCCGCGAGGAGATGACCGGGGACGAATGGCTGAAGCTGGCCTACCGCGACGAGACGTGGGTGACGCAGGTCGACGGCGTGATGGTCGAGGAGGCGCGTGGTCTCGCCTGCGGGGCGCCCACGTCGTCATCGACGATGCCCGGCTTGGTCGTGCGAATGCTGGAGGCCACGAGGATTTCCGGCGGTGAGAAGGTGCTGGAGATCGGTACCGGAACCGGCTACTCCACGGCGCTGATGTGTCATCGGCTCGGCGACAAGGCCGTGACCTCGATCGAGTACGACCAGGTCGTGGCAGGGCGGGCTCGCGACGCGCTCGCCGCCGCCGGGTACGCGCCCACGCTCGTGGTCGGCGACGGCCTCGCGGGTTACCAGGGGAACGCCGAGTACGACCGGCTGATCGCCACCTGTTCGGTGCGCTACATCCCGATTTCCTGGATGTGGCAGGTCCGCGACGGAGGCACGATCACCGCCCCTCTTTCCGGGTGGATGGGCGGGGTCGCGTTCGCGCACCTCACTCTTGCCGACGACGGCACCGCCAGTGGGCGGTTCCTGGAGGACGACGTCTACTTCATGACCGCCCGCCCTCATGGCCCGCCTCCGATGTCTTCTCCCTTTCTCGGGATCGGCGACGGCAGGAGCAGCCTGGTGGACCCGCGTGTCCTGGACGATCCGGCCGGGCTGTTCGTGGGGCAGCTGGCCGCGCCGTCGGTGGTGAAACTGGGCGGTGGTGCGGAGGTCGCCCTGCTGGACGTGGCCACCGGTTCGCAGGTCACCACCCGGCCCGACCCGGCGGGTGGGTGGACGGTTCGCCAGCACGGTCCGCTACGGCTGTGGGACGCGGTCGAGGACGCCGTCCTGCTCTGGCAGGCCGCGGGATCTCCGCACCAGTCGGCGTACGGGCTCACCGTGAGTGGAGACCGTCAGCGTGTCTGGCTGGGCGACCCCGGCGGGCCGGGCTGGGACCTGCCCGTCTGAGTTTCCCGGCCGCCGGTGCGGCCCCTCGTGCCGGACCGGCTGCTGGACTCCAAGGCCGCGAGCCTGCTCGCCGGGGAGCTGCCGTACCGGAGCATGTACGAGACGGCGCTCGGCAGGTTCAGCCCCGACGCGCTGGAGGGGGACACCCTTCTCCACTACGACCTGCACCCCGGCAACTTCCGGATCGATGACGGGCGAACGTACGTCATCGACTGGGCATTCGCGGTGCGCGGTGCCGCGTGGGTGGACGCGGTCATGCTGGCTCCTCGTTTCATCGAGGCGGGTCACACCCCGGAGCAGACCGAGGCGTTGCTGGCCCGGGTACCGGCCTGGTGGTCCGCACCCGCGGATGCCGTCACCGGCCTGGCCGCGCTGTGGACGCTGTTCCGGCTGTACAAGGCGCGGTTCGGCCCGGTGGAAGGACGCGATTTCCGGGCGCGGGCCGCCGAGGCCGGGCGAGCATGGGTGCGGCATCGCTCCTGCTGACCTGCCCCTGGAGGACCTGACGTGACCGTGCATGAGGCCGCCGTAGGGCTTCGCTCTGCTCTCGCCGACCAGCTCGGGAGGGGCACTTCAGGGAGCAAGATCTCCCGGGGCCGCGGCTACCGCATCGAGTGATGCCCTACAGGGACAAGTGAGAGGCAAGGCCGAGTCGCGACGACCCGACCTGGTGACCGCGCTCGCGCTCATCAACACAGGACCGCGTATGGACGCCTTCATCGCACAGGGATCCGCCATCGGACCCTCGCAGTGGCCGCGTCTGACCGGCGAGCAGATCCGCCAGGCCATGAGCACCGCTTTCAGCCGTGCCGACCACCAGATCCCACAACAGCTCGTGGACGATGTGCGCGGTATGACGTACCACGCGTTCACCGCGACAATGCAGGCGTCCAGCGACTACCTGGAGCGGCAGGCGCTCCCGGATCGGCGGACGGTCCTCGGCAAGCCGCTGCTGGTGATCTTCGGCGAGGAAGACCGGAGGTGGCGATCCTCACCAAGCCACCACTTCGACAGAGCACCCCGACGGATGGCGGACGATACGACTCGCATCACGGTGACCCTCTCAAGTGACCAGATAGCCGAGCTCAGGAAGCTCATCGACAACGTCTCGGTCATGTCGCCGAGGTGATGGCACGCCGGCTGTGACCTCAACTCCTCGGCGCCGACCTGCTGCGCCACCAGGAGGAGCCGGCTTCGCAGGACCGGCCTCCGGGGAGGATCGGACCGGATTTTGGCGGTAGGGCTGAAGCGGTGATGATCTACTGGGTCAGCGGGTCGGCCACAACTTCACGCTGTGGTCGGCGCTGCCGGTGGCGAGG
>NZ_JBEXUE010000357.1:0-10592 GCF_040614275.1 Streptosporangium sp. NPDC006013 | reverse complement strand
GCCGCGTGGTGCATGCGAAACCGGGCCGCGGACGGTGTGGTCGCTGCGCCGTCCGGGGTCGCTGTCGGCCGGACGGACCAGCGCCTCCCGGCACTCCACCACTCCGTCGCCGGTCACCCAGCGGCTCCGCCAGATCAGACCGCGCTCCTCGTAGTAGCCGCCCCACACCCGCCACTCGTCCTCGGGCCGTACCCAGTAGCCTCCCGCGCCGCCGACCAGCGTGCTGAAGACGGCCGGTGAGTCCCACGAGGGGAAGCACATCCACGCGCAGCCCCCGTCCGGGCCGACGAGCGCGGCGCGCTCGCCGTCGGCGATCACCGCGTATTCGCGCAGCGGGTGGATGCCGCCCTTGAACACTGTCATCACCTCTATTTGCCCCCGGTTCGTCAAACGCAACGGTAGAGCGGCCGGTTGGCGGGTAGGCGAGGTCGAGGGGGACGTCCTGGGGAGGGCTGTCGCCTGATCCTTGGGGGGAATGACCGATGGCGTCGACGACCGTTGCCGACCATGTGCTGGAACGCCTGCGCGAATGGGGAGTCGAGCGGGTTTTCGGCTATCCGGGCGACGGCATCAACGGCCTGCTCGCCGCCTGGGGACGGGCCGGTGACCGGCCGAGGTTCGTCCAGGCGCGGCACGAGGAGATGAGCGCGTTCGAGGCGGTCGGCTACGCCAAGTTCGCCGGCCGCCTGGGCGTCTGCGCGGCGACCTCGGGACCGGGCGCGATCCACCTGCTCAACGGGCTCTACGACGCCAAGCTCGACCACGTCCCGGTGGTGGCGATCGTCGGCCAGACCAACCGCAGCGCGATGGGCGGCTCCTACCAGCAGGAGGTCGACCTGCTGTCGCTGTACAAGGACGTGGCGGGGGACTACGTGCAGATGGTCACCGTGCCCGAGCAGTTGCCGAACGTGCTGGACCGGGCGATTCGGGTGGCGCTGGCCGAGCGGGCGCCGACCGCGGTCATCCTGCCCGCCGACGTGCAGGAGTTGAAGTACTCCGCGCCGGGCCACGCGTTCAAGATGGTGCCCTCCAGCCTGGGCGTCGACTGGCCGGCGATCTCTCCCGACGGCACCGCGCTCCGCCATGCCGCGGACCTGCTGAACGCCGGTGATCGGGTCGCGATCCTGGCCGGTGCGGGTGCCCGCGGGGCTCGTGAGGAGCTCCAGCGGGTCGCCGAGCTGCTGGGGGCGGGCGTGGCCAAGGCGCTGCTGGGCAAGGACGTGCTGTCGGACGAACTGCCGTACGTGACCGGCTCGATCGGGCTGCTGGGCACCCGGCCGAGCTACGAGATGATGAACGACTGCGACACGTTGCTCACCGTCGGCTCCAGCTTCCCCTACACCCAGTTCATGCCGGATTTCGGCCAGGCGCGGGCCGTGCAGATCGACATCGATCCCAAGCAGATCGGCATGCGCTACCCCTACGAGGTGAACCTGGTCGGAGACGCCGCCGTCACCCTGCGGGCGCTCATCCCGCTGCTGGAACCCAAGGAGGACCGGTCCTGGCGCAAGAGCATTGAGGCCGGCGTCGAGCGGTGGTGGGAGACCGTGCGGATGGAGGCGATGGTCGAGGCCAAGCCGATCAACCCGATGCGCCTGTTCCACGAGCTGTCCGTGCGGCTGCCCGACAACGCGATCGTCACCGCCGACTCCGGTTCGGCCGCCAACTGGTACGCCCGTAACCTGCGCTTCCGCGGCGACGTACGCGGCTCGCTGTCGGGCACGCTGGCCACCATGGGGCCGGGCGTGCCGTACGGGATCGGCGCCAAGTTCGGCTGTCCGGACCGCCCGGTGATCGTGTTCGCCGGTGACGGTGCGATGCAGATGAACGGCCTGGCCGAGCTCATCACCGTCAAGCGCTACTGGCGGGAGTGGTCCGATCCGCGACTGGTCGTCGCGGTGCTGCACAACAACGACCTCAACCAGGTGACCTGGGAGATGCGCGCCATGCAGGGCGCGCCCAAGTTCCCGCAGTCGCAGAGCTTGCCCGACGTGGACTACGCCGGCTTCGCCGCCTCTCTCGGCCTGGGTGCCGTCACCGTCGACAGGCCCGACCAGATCGGGCCGGCCTGGGAGCAGGCGCTGAGTGCCGACCGGCCCATGCTCCTGGACGTGCACGTCGATCCGGATGTGCCGCCGATTCCGCCGCACGCGAGCTTCGAGCAGATGAAGGACACCGCCGAGGCGCTCCTGCGAGGCGATGAGAACCGCTGGGGCGTCATCAGGGAAGGGATCAAGACCAAGGTTCAGGAGTTCCTGCCGCACCGTGACGACGGCGACGGCAGGTGATCGACCCGCCGATCGAGTCGGTCGAGGCGAGCGTCTACACCGTCCCGACCGACGGGCCCGAGGCCGACGGGACGCTGGCGTGGGATTCGACCACGATCGTGCTGGCGCGGGTGCGGGCGGCCGGAGGCACCGGCCTCGGCTGGACGTACGGGCCCGCCGCCTGCGCCGCCGTCATCGGCGACCGGCTCGCTCCGGCGGTGCTCGGCCGCGCCGCGCTGGACATCGCCGGAGCCTGGCGGGCGATGGTCCGTGCCGTTCGCAACGACGGGAGGCCGGGTGCGGTCGGATACGCGATCTCCGCCGTGGACGTGGCGCTGTGGGATCTGAAGGCCCGCCTGCTCGGGCTGCCGCTGCACCGGCTGATCGGCGCGGTGCACGAGGAGCTTCCGGTCTATGGCAGCGGCGGTTTCACCACCTATGACGACCGGCGGCTGATCCGGCAGCTCGTCCACTGGACCCGGGAACGGCGGATTCCCAGAGTGAAGATCAAGATCGGCGAGTCGTGGGGCGCCGATCCAGGCCGGGATCTGGCCCGGATGCGCCTGGCCAGGGAGGTCGTCGGCGACGACACCGGGCTGTTCGTCGACGCCAACGGTGCCTACACCGTCAAGCAGGCCGTCCGGGTGATGGGTGAGGCGGCCGACCTGGACGTGCGCTGGTTGGAGGAGCCGGTCTCCTCCGATGACCTCCGCGGGTTGCGTGAGGTCCGTGACGCGGTCCTGCCCGAGGTCGCGGCCGGAGAATACGGGTACGACCTCACTTATTTCCGGCGGATGTGCCAGGCGGGGGCGGTGGACTGCCTGCAGGCCGACGTGTCGCGCTGCGGGGGCATCAGCGAATGGCTCCGCGTCGCCGCCGTCGCGGCCTCGCACGACCTGCAGATCTCCGGCCACTGCGCACCGCACCTGCACGCGCACGCCGCCGCGGCCACTCCCAACCTGCGCCACCTGGAATGGTTCCACGACCACGTGCGCATCGAGTCGATGTTCTTCGACGGCGTCCTCGACCCGACCGGCGGCAGCGTCCGGCTCCGTCCCGACGCACCCGGCCACGGCCTCACCCTGCGCCGCGCCGATGCCGAGCCGTACCGGGTCGGCTGATCGCGTCCGGCCTCCGGCAAGATCTGATTCATGCCGGAACGTTGCCATTTCCTTGGCGATATGCCGGGTATGTGGGTAAACATGTCGCTTTATCGCGATCTTAGTGCGCGGGTGGACGGAGAGGTGCGGTGCGACGAGGGGTCGCTGGCCGCCTACGCCCACGACTCCTCGAACTACCGGCAGACGCCGTCCGTGGTCGTGCTGCCCCGTACCGTTGACGCCGCGGTCCAGGCGGTGCGCGTCTGCCACGAGTACGAGGTGCCGGTGCACTCCCGCGGCGGTGGTACCAGCCTGGCCGGGCAGTGCTGCAACGAGGGCGTGGTGATCGACTGGTCGAAGTACTGCACGCGGTTGCTGTCGGTGGACGGCGAGCGGGCGCTGGTCGAGCCGGGCGCCTGCCTGGACGACCTCAACGCCGAGCTCGCGGACCGCCGGCTGATGGTCGGCCCGAAGCCGGCCACTCACGACACCTGCACGATCGGCGGGATGATCGGCAACAACTCGTGCGGGGCCTCGGCGCAGGCGTACGGGAAGATGGTCGACTCGGTGATCCGCCTGGAGGTGCTCACCTACGACGGCCTGCGCATGTGGGTCGGCGAGACCTCCGACGAGGAGTACGAGCGGATCCTCGGGCAGGGCGGCCGGAGGGCGGAGATCTACCGGGCGATGCGGGAGCTGCGCGACGAGCACCTCGCGCTGATCCGTACCCGTTATCCGGACATTCCGCGTCGCGTCTCGGGCTACAACCTGGACTCGCTGCTGCCCGAGAACGGTTTCAACGTGGCCCGGGCGCTGGTGGGCAGCGAGTCGACGCTGGTCACGGTGCTGCAGGCGGAGATCAGGCTGTTCAAGGTGCCGCCGTTCCAGTCGCTGGTGGTGCTGGGTTACCCGGACCTCGCCACGGCAGGCGACATGGTGCCGGAGATCGTGACGCACCGGCCGCTGGCCCTGGAGGGGCTCGACCACGAGTTGATGGACCTGGCCAGGGTGGAGCGGGTCGCCGGCGAGGACGTGCTGGACAGGCTGCCCGAGGGGTCCGGCTGGCTGATGGTGCGGTTCGGCGGCGCCAGCCGGCAGGAGGCCGACGACCGTGCCCGGAGGCTGGCCGAGAGCGCCGGGCGCGCGCACACCGCCTACTTCGACGATCCGGCCGATGAGGAGCGGATATGGAGGATCCGTGAGGCCGGGCTGGGGGTGACCGCCTACCCGCCGGACAACCCGGACACCCACGAAGGGTGGGAGGACGCGGCGGTCCCGCCGGACCGGCTCGGCGACTACCTGCGCGACTTCCAGGAACTCCTGCGCAGGTTCGGCTACCACAACAGTTCTCTTTATGGGCATTTCGGGCAGGGGTGCGTGCACACCCGCACGCCGTTCGATCTGGACGATCCTGAGGGGGTGGCGAAGTACCGCCGGTTCGTGGAGGAGGCCGCGCACCTCGTCGCCTCCTACGGAGGGTCGCTGTCCGGCGAGCACGGCGACGGGCAGTCCCGCGGCGAGCTGCTGCCGGTCATGTTCGGCCACGAGATCGTCCAGCTGTTCGGCGACTTCAAGCGGATCTGGGATCCCACCTGGCGGATGAACCCCGGCAAGATCGTCAAACCGTACCGGCTGGACGAGAACCTCGATCACCTCGACTACCACCCGAAGGAACCGGAGACGCACTTCGACTACCCGGCGGACCATCACCGGTTCACCCACGCCGCCGCCCGCTGCGTCGGCGTCGGCAAATGCCGTTCCAGCTCAGGCGGGGTGATGTGCCCCAGCTACCGGGTCACCCGGGAGGAGAAGCACAGCACCCGCGGCCGGGCCCGCATCCTGATGGAGATGATGCGCGGCGAGACCATCACCGGCGGCTGGCGTTCCGAGGAGGTGCACGAGGCGCTCGACCTGTGCCTGGCCTGCAAGGGATGCCGGGGCGAATGCCCGGTCCACGTGGACATGGCCACCTACAAGGCCGAGTTCCTCTCCCATCACTACCGCCGGCGGCCGCGGCCGGCCGCGCACTACTCGATGGGCTGGCTGCCGCTGTGGGCGAGGCTCGCCTCGGCCGCGCCCGGGGCGGTCAACGCGCTCACCCACGCGCCCGGCCTGGCCCGGATCGTCAAGCTCGCCGGCGGTGTGGACCGGCGCCGCGAGCTGCCACGGTTCGCCGCCCAGCGCTTCACCGACTGGTTCAGGGACCACCGGCCCATGGCCGGAGGCGACCAGGTCGTGCTGTGGCCGGACACCTTCACCGACAACTTCAATCCCGGCGCGGCCAAGGCGGCGGTGCGCCTGCTGGAGGCGTACGGATACCGGGTCGAGGTGCCACCGGTGCCGTTGTGCTGCGGGCTCACCTGGATCTCCACCGGCCAGCTCGCCATGGCCGCGCGCGTCCTGCGCCGGACGGTGGCGGCGCTGGCGCCCCGGCTGCGGCGGGGGATGCCGATCGTCGCGCTGGAGCCCAGCTGCGCGGCCGTCCTGCGCTCCGACGCGCCCGAACTGCTCTCCGGCGACCCCGACGTGAAGCTGCTGGGCGAACAGACCAGATCGCTGGCGGAGATGCTGCTGGACCGGGTGCCGACCGCTCCGCCACCGGGCACGGGGATCCACGCGATCGCCCAGCCGCACTGTCACCAGCACGCCATCTGGGGCTTCGACGCCGACGCCAGGCTGCTGGAACGCGTCGGGGTCGAGGTCGACGTACTGGACGTCGGCTGCTGCGGCCTCGCCGGCAACTTCGGCTTCGAACGCGGGCACCACGAGATATCGACCCGGATAGCCGAGCTGGGCCTGTGGCCCGCCGTGCGCGACGCAGGCCAGGACACCAGGATCCTCGCCGACGGGTTCTCCTGCCGTACCCAGATCGAGTCCGGCACCCGCGCGCGGCCGGTCCACCTCGCCGAACTCCTCGCCGAGGTGCTGCTGCGACACCGCGGGCCCTCCACCCGGGAAAAGCCCGGTCAACCGCAGCTGGGGAAGGTCCGCTGACCGCCCGGACCAGGTGTCCTCCTCCCGGGCGCGTCCCGGGCCGCCAGACGGTCACGGATGACGGACAAGCGGTTTTGGGGAGTCTCGCGAGGCTCGGCCTCGGGACCACGCCCACCGAGGTCGCCTCGCCGCTGGTCGTCTCGGTGTACGGCAGGGGCGGGGTGGGCAAGTCCGTGCTCACCGCCAGGTTCGGCCACGAGATCGCCGGGAGCTTTCCCGACGGCCGCCTCTACGCGGACCTGCGCGGCGAGGTGGAGGCTCCGGTCGGTCCGGAGGAGGTGCTGATCGGTTTCCTGCGCGCGCTCGGCGTCCGGCTCACCACCGACCCCGGAGGTCTCGCCGAGCTCCGCACGCTCTGGCTGACCTGGACCAAGGGCAGGCGCATCCTCATCTGCCTGGACAACGCCCACGACGGCGACCAGGTCAAGGACCTGATCCCGGCCGAGCCGGGGTGCGCGGTCCTGATCACTTCCAGGCAGCCGCTGTTCCTGCTCAACACCTACGACAAGCGGCTGTCGGTGTTCAGCGAGGCGCAGGGCGTCGAGCTGCTGGCCCGGCTGGCCGGGGACGACCGGGTCGCCGCCGACCTGGAGTCGGCCCAGGAGATCGTACGGATGTGCGACCACCTGCCGCTGGCCATCAGCATCTGCGGCGGACGCCTGGCCACCCGGGAGAACTGGACGCTGCGCCGGCTCGCCGACCGGCTGCGGGACGAGCGCCGCCGCCTGGACCAGCTTGAGATCGCCCGCAGGCTGGACAAGAGCGTGCGGGCCTCCCTCCAGCTGAGCTACGACGACTGCACCGGCCTGCAGCGCCGCCTGCTGCGCCTGCTCAGTCTGCTGAGCGCTCCCGATGTGCCCGGCTGGGTGGCGGGGGAGTTGCTCGCCACCTCGGAACCCGAGGGCGCCGACCAGCTGGAGGCGCTCATCGACGCCCAGCTCGCCGAGTGCTCGGGTACCGACCTGTCCGGGACGATGCGCTACCGGCTGCACGACCTCGTCCGGATCTTCGCCCGTGAGCTGGCATTCTCCGACGACGACGAGAGTCACCGCCGGGCCGCCATCGAGCGGGTCCTGTCCGGCTACCGCCGCCGCGCGGAGACGGCGGCCGTGGCCCGCTGGCCACAGGACTGGGGGCGCAGGGCCAGGCCCGGTGGGCCGGGAGCGGTGACGCAGGCCCAGGTCTCGGCGGCCGACTGGCTCAACGCCGAGCGGCTGACCCTGGTCGCCGTGATCGGCCAGGCCAGGAGCATGGAGATGTGGGAGCTGGCCTGGGGGCTCGGCCGGGCCTTCTGCTCGCTCTGCCACTCGCTGCGGGCCTACTGGTCCGACTGGCGGGCGGTCGCCGAGATCCTGTGCGAGGCCGCGGAGCGGATGGACGACCGGCGGGCGCTGGGCATCGCGCTGCTGGACCGGGCGGCGGTGGCGGGCGGCCAGGGCGGCCACCACAGCGCCGCGGCGGACGCCGAACGGGCTCTGGAGATCTTCACCGACCTCGGCGAGTCCTGGTGGGCGGCGCGGGCGATGCGCACGGTCGGCATGACCCTGTTCAACAACGGCAACCTGGACCGGGGACAGGGCTACCTGATCGGCGCGGTCACCGCCTTCAAGGGCGAGGAGGACCGCTGGTGGACGGCCAGGACCCGGCGCAACCTCGCGGAGCTCAGGCTCGCCCAGCGCAGGCCCGAGGAGGCGCGCGAACTGCTGGAGGAGGCCCTGGAGGTGTTCGAGCGTGACCGAAACCGCTACTCGGAGGCGCAGACGCTGCGCGCCTACGGGGAGGTGCTCGGTGTGACGGCCAGGGGATCGCACGCCGCCGGTGACAGCCGCGCCGCCGAGGAGGCATTCGCCAGGGCCGGTTTCAGTCTGGACCGGGCGGCCGAGATGTTCCGGCTCCGCGGCGAGCTGTGGGAGGAGGCCAGGTGCCTGCGCGCGGCAGGGGAGGTCGGCAACCCGGCCAACGCGCTCCGCGAGCTCACCTACGTGCGCCGGGCCACCGAGATGCTGACCGCGCTCGGCGACTCGTGGGGCGTCGCCAGGGCCGAGCTGTCGGCGGGACGCGCCCACGGGCGGCTCGGCCGCACGCGAGAGGCGCAGGAGTCGCTGCTGCGGGCGGTGCGCGACTTCGAGGAGCTGGGTGACCGCTGGTGGATGGCCAGGAGCCTGCGCTACCTGGGGGAGGCGTATCTGGAGGCGGGTGAGCGGCAGGCCGCGGTGGACGCCCTGCGCCAGGCCCAGGACATCTACCGCAGCCTCGGCAACCAGGCGGGGATGGACCGCACCCTGGAACTCCTGCGCCGTGCGGAGGGCTGAGCGTCCCCCTTCACGACTGGCCGACTCAGGGGTCGGCGGTCGTCAGCAGATGCCTGGCGGCGCCGCGGGCCTCGTCGATGCTCTTGTGGAACAACTCCCTGATCTGCCGGGCCTGCTCGGTCAGGCGTTCCAGGTCGGGAACGGCCAGCGCGTCCTCCGCCGTCTCGGCGACCAGTGCCTCGTACTGCGGGGTCCGTTCGGCGAGCACCTGAAGCTGCCGGTGGGCGAGGTAGAGGCCGTCGGCCTTGCGGACCTGCCTGGCGTACTCCTCCAGCGCGCGGATCCGCCTGGTCAGCGAGCTCTCGGCGGCCTTCAGCGCCCCGACATAGGGGGTGAACGCCTCGGCCACCTCCGGTGGGGGCGCGTCCGGTACGAGGCGGTGGTGCTCGGCCCTCAGCTTCGACAACCGCACCAGTTTCGTGGCGATCTGCCAGGTCTGCGCGGGCAGCGTCACCGCGTTGTCGATCGTATCGAGCAGCCCTGACCGGTTGATCCGGGAGTCGAGCACCGTCTTGGTGGCGTCCTGCGCGCGGCGGAGCAGGTCGCCGCAGTCGGCGTCGAGGTCCTCGGGCAGGACGAACCGGTCGCGGTGCTCCACGGCCAGCCGGACGCGCCGCCGCTCGCGCAGGCTCCGGGGGTCGTCGCTCAGGCCGCGCAGCACGGCGATGAAGATCAGGATGAGGGCGGCGAGGAGGCCTCCCGTGCTGCTCAGCACCGCCATGAGCAGCAGGAGCCCGGCGATCGCGAACGCCTTGACGAGATCGGGGCTCCTGGCTTCGGGGATGTGCCCCAGCCGGGCCGCGCGCAGCGCCTGCGGGCCGGCGCGCAGGACCGAGGAGATCGATTCGGGCAGAGCCGGATCGATCAGCAGATGCGGGGTGCGTCTCCTCGGATCCACGTGATCTCCTTGCGTCGGGACACAGGCGGGCACCTTCACTCTTCCTCATGGAGAAAAATGCGGTGCATTTACGGACGCGGTACATGGACATCGGCAATTACGGAAATAGGTCCTATGTGTTAACTGGCCATACGTAAAGGGGCGTATAAACTTGGCGGCGATGAACGACTTCACACGTTGGATTGATCTTGAAGGTGCCGTCAACGTACGCGACCTCGGCGGGCTCGCCACGGTGGACGGCGGGATCACACGCTTCGGCCGCATCTACCGGGCCGACAACCTGCAGGGGCTGACCGAGCGGGACATTCAGCTGCTCGTCGCCGACCTGAAGCTCCGCAACGTCGTCGACCTGCGCTCGGGTCCCGAGGTGCGCCTGGAGGGGCCGGGGCCGCTCACCGGGGTGCCGGAGGTGAGCATCCACCACCTCACCCTGTTCGCCGAGGGCGGCAGGTACACCGATGTCGAGGCCGACACCATCGAGGGCGACCGGGTGCTGCCCTGGACGGCGCGGGACGAGGAGGACCTCGCCGAGTTGCGGGTGACCGGCTACTACTACGCCTACCTCCGCGACCGTCCCGACTCGGTCCTGGCGGCCCTGCGCGCCATGGCCCGCGACGACGGCGCGGCCCTCGTGCACTGCGCGGCGGGCAAGGACCGCACCGGTGTCGTCAGCGCCCTCGCACTGGAGGTCGCCGGTGCCACCCGGGAGGCGATCGTCGCCGACTACATCGCCACGGGTGACCGCCTGGAGGGCATCCTGGCCCGGCTGCGTTCCAGCGCCACCTACCGTGACGACCTCGACAACCGCCCGGCCGACGACCACCGTCCGAGGCCCGAGTACATCGAGCAGTTCCTGCACGTCCTGGACAACCGTTTCGGCGGCCCGCTCGAATGGCTCGCCTCGCACGGCTGGAGCGAGAGCGACTCCGGTCAGGCGGGTGACCTCCGCCCCGTGGGCGGTGGCGATCACCCACTCGCACTTCGACCACAGCTTCGGTACCCGGCCGTTCCTCGACTGCCC